>CAZALQ010000019.1:0-9641 GCA_964485605.1 uncultured Oscillospiraceae bacterium | reverse complement strand
GAATATATTGCCCGAAGAGGAACTGGCGCAACTTTCCCGCCAGGAGCTCTTGGAACAGATTAATAACCATGAAGTCTCTCTTTTAAGAAGTATCGGAGCAGGTGAACTCCTTGATGAAATGGAAAGATTCGGAGCATTCTGCCGCACGCTTCTTAAGTTTGTGTACAAAAAAGGCGATAAGGAAGGGACCAGGAAAAAGGCGATTAAGGTTCTTAAATTCTTTGCACCTTCAACGATATTAAAGGATTATTACCAAAGCGAGCATTGCATCGTCATCGGTTTTAATCATCCGTCCCTTGGCGAAATATTCCGCCTGCTGTATAACGGGTTTGAGTGCTATCCGGGAAGAGATTTTCTATTTCCGGTTAATATTCCTTGGTATGAAACACTTACACCTGTTATCCCCCTTCTCAAGGAAGTCGGAATAACCATCACTCCGATGATCACACCCAAAACTGAATCAAAGCTTTTGAAAAAGTTTGAGGGTAATGAGCAAAAGATCGCAAATATCAATCATTTTAAAATAGCCTTTGAACGCGTTTATATGAACAGGGCTAAGGAATGTGCGGAGAATAACGGGATTATCGTTGTCGCGCCGTCTGCGACGAGACAGGCGGATGTATTTGTTGATGATATAGCAAGAAGAGGAGAGGGGCATATTCATCCGACCATGACTCTGATTGCCCATAGAATATGCAACAGCGAAGATTCGAATGTGACATTCCTTCCTGTTACCATATTCGAACCTGAAAACAACAATAAAAAGTTTAATGTTTTTAAGAACTACAGGATATATCCCTGTGAACCTTTCAGCGGAAAGGAAGCCTATGAGCTCAGCACCGGACACAGCAGGGAACTTGATTACCAATTCTTAAAAAGAATCGATGATATTTACCATAAAAAGTAGTTGATTACATCAAAAAAGTGAGGAATCCTCACTTTTTTCATGCTCTATTAAAGTCTTTATTTGTTTTTGTCCCAGAAATCTCTTGTAAAGAGTATTGCGATCGTAAACATTTCGAGTCTTCCTGCGATCATATATACAGAAAGGAGATATTTTACAAAGTCGCTATAGAATCCAAAGTTTTCTGTAGGGCCGATAAGTCCGAATCCGGGACCGATATTTGAAAGGCATGTGACTATGGATGTAAAGGAAGTGATGTTATCAATGCCGGTTAGGGATATGATAAATGTTCCTAAAATGCACAGTATTGCATAAAGTCCTATATGAGCAACGACTCCGTTGATCGTATCTTCTGATACTTCTTTTCCGCCGACCTTTACGGCTGTAACAGTTCTTGGGCTGAGACGTTTCTTTACATTTTGCTTTATTAATTTCATAAGAATCATGACTCTTATGACTTTAAGTCCTCCTGCAGTAGATCCTCCGCAGCCTCCTATGAACATCATTATCAGTACCATGAGTTTGCATACTTCCGGCCATACTTCATAATCGGTAATCGCATAACCTGTGGATGATATGATGGAGCCGACTGTAAAGGATGACATACGAAGACTTTCCCCAAAGCCCTTATATGTTTTTGTAATGGTAAGCATGGCTGTAAGAAATACCATCATACCAAGGACTATCCCTATATATGTTTTGAACTCAGGATCTTTAAAGGCACTTAAGCCCTTGCCGCTTATCGCTGAATAATAGAGACTAAAGTTAACTCCTGCTAAAACCATAAATATGGTTATGATTATTTCTGCAGGAAGATTATGAAGCCCTGCGATGGAGGAGTTGTATGTTGAGAAACCGCCTGTACCAAGGGTACCGAAGGCATGAGTTGCAGCATCGAAGAAATCAAGACCGCTTATGCCAAGGAGTATCATTTCGATCAATGTCATAGCGGAATAGACTATGTATAAGCCTCTTGCACCGCTGGTGATCGTAAATGAAATTTTGTCCATGGTCGGGCCGGTTGTTTCGGCTCTCATTATTTTTTGACCGCCGATACCAAGCATTGGAAGAAGAGCTATGGTCAAGACCAAGACTCCCATGCCGCCCAGCCAGTGAGTAAAGCTTCTCCAAAAAAGTATTCCTTTTGGAAGACTTTCAATCTCCGAAAGAATTGAAGAACCTGTTGTTGTGAAACCAGAAACCGTTTCAAAGAATGCGTCTGCAAATCTTGGAATTGCACCGGAGATGACAAAGGGTATGCATCCGAGGAATGACATTACAAACCATGTTGCAGCTACTATAAAGAAGCCGTCTCTCATCCTAAGATAGGAGTTATCCTGCTTTGGAAGAAGTTTGACGCCAAGTCCTCCGATGATGATCACAGGTATGGCGCATACAGTAAAGCATTGGGCGACCATGTATTCTCCATAGACAAGAGACACTACCATCGGCAGCAACATGGACAGTCCGACTATAGCCATAACAGCACATTGAATTTTTAAGATTGCTCTTGCGTTAATAACCATATTACAGAATACTTGTCTGACCTTTAGTCAGCAGCGCCTCCAATTCTCCGCTTGATGAAAGGAGTGAAAGAATGAGTACTCTGTCTCCTGCGGCTATTTGTGTTTTGCCGTTTGGAATGATTATATTTCCGTTTCTGTGAACTCCGAGAATAATCACGCCATAAGGTATATCGAGATCTGCAAGGGTTTTCTTTGTGAGAGGCATTGCATTTTCTGCCTGAATTTCAGAAAACTCTGCTTGTCCGTTGATGATTTTACTGAAGAGCACGATGCCGCTCTTCCTTACTGTTGAAAGAACATCCTTTGCAATTATCTCCTGCGGATTGATAATGGCAGATGTGCCTAGATCTTTTATGACAGGGATGAATGTCTGTCTTGAAACCTTGGCGACGATATCTTTTACTCCATATTGTTTGACAAGGAGGGAGAGGAGAAGGTTTTCTTCGTCAAATCCTGTGGCAGCTACAAATGCATCCATGGAATCGATGCCTTCATCTCTTAATACATCTATATCCGATGCATCACCGTTGAGTACGATGCTGTCATTAAGTTCTGCAGCGAGAGCTTTGCATCTGTCAGGATCGAGCTCGATGATTTTGGACGATATACCTTTTTCTTCGAGCATCTTTGCAAGGAAAAAACCGGTTTTTCCTCCGCCTGCTATCATTACTCTTTTGGGAAGGTCTGCTTTTGCTTTACTTCTTAATTTGCTGTTTAAGATATTAATATCTTTTTCTGTGCCGACAACATACAGAGTATCATTAGATTCTATAACGGTGCTGCCGTTAGGAATGATGATCTTGCCGTTTCTTGATATTGCACCGATCAGCATGTCGGGAATATATTTGCTTAGATCTACAAGTTTGACATTCTCGATGGCCGGCATTCTGTCTGCCTTAAACTCAAGAATTGCAATTCCGTCTTGAATGAATAAGCCGCCTTCAATGGCATCCTGCTGCGTGAGATATTTGAATATTTCTGCTGCACATGAGAAATCAGGATTAAGCAGCTTGTCGATTCCTATGGTTTCTTTGATAAATCCCAACTGTTTTACATGTTCCGGACTTCTTACTCTTGCCATTGTCTTTGGACATCCGAGTTTTTTAGCAAAAGCGCAGATGAGCATATTCTTTTCATCTTCCTCAGTTGCGGCAATGAGAAGATCATGGGATGCTATATCAATATCTTTAAGTGTATCAGCCTCAATTGCATCTCCGTGATATGTAAATGCATCAAGGTTGCTTCCCGCACTCGAGATTCTGTCTTCGTTGTTGTCTATAATTGTTACATCGTTGCCGCCGTTAAGGAGTGCAACTGCAACGGAATAGCCGAGTTTACCTATTCCGACAACGCATACTTTCATAATTATTCCTCCTTTGAGAATATACAGAACGCATTATACCATAAAAAGAATTAATGTGCTATAATAACAAATCAGTCTAGTATGGAACAGAATTTTTTAATAAGGGGATAATAATGAGTAAGCCTATAGTCGCTATTGTAGGGCGGCCAAATGTTGGTAAATCTACCTTTTTTAACGATATAGTAGGAAGCAGAGTATCTATTGTTGAAGATACACCGGGTGTTACGAGAGACCGAATCATAGCAGATGCTGAATGGTGCGGCCATCATTTTCTATTGATCGATACAGGCGGAATAGAACCGGACAATGAAGAAGTAATACCATCTCAGATGAGAGCTCAGGCGGAAATGGCTATGGATATGGCCGATGTCATTCTCTTCCTTGTAGACGGAAGAGAAGGGCTTACCCATGCCGATATCGATGTTGCTGATATTTTAAGACGCAAGCAGAAAAAGGTCATATTAGTTGCCAATAAGATAGATAACCGCAAAGTACCGGATTCAATATATGATTTTTATGAACTCGGTCTTGGTGAACCCATGCAGGTTTCATCTATAAACAAGCTTGGTCTTGGAGATGTTCTTGATGAGGTATTTGCAAAGATACCTGAAGATGCCTTTGAAGATGAAGAGGAAGACGATATAAAAATCGCAATAATAGGTAAGCCTAATGTGGGAAAAAGCTCTCTTGTCAATGCATTTCTTGGCGAGGACAGAGTTATTGTAAGCGATATTGCAGGTACCACTAGGGACTCAATAGATACGCCTTTTGAAAGAGACGGACAGAAGTATACTCTCATAGATACTGCCGGAATCAGAAGGCGCAGTAAAGTAAATGATGAGATAGAAAAGTTTTCGGTAATCAGAGCTATGGCTGCAATAGAGCGCTGTGATGTTGCACTCATGGTAATTGACGGAACAGAAGGCCTTACAGAGCAGGATAAGAAGATAGTTGGTCTTGCCCATGAAGCAGGTAATAGTTAATAAATGGGACATAGTAGAAAAGGAAACCAATACTATGAAGAACATGGAGAAGGAGATCAAAGGCCAGCTTGCCTTTATGTCCTATGCTCCTGTAATGTTTACATCCGCTCTTAAAGGGCAGAGATTGACAGCTGTTATCGACAAGGCCAAGGCTGTAGCCGAAAACAGAGCCATGAGAATCTCTACAGGACAGCTCAACAGCCTTATTGCAGACGCTGTTCTCATGAACAATACTCCATCCGACAAGGGCAAGAGGCTGAAGATTTATTATGTATCTCAAATCGGAGTTAAACCGCCGCTCTTCAGCTTTGTCGTAAACGACAGAGATATCATGCACTTCTCTTATGCAAGATATCTTGAGAACAAGATAAGAGAGGGATACGGATTTGAAGGAACATCGATCAAATTCGTATTCAGAGAAAGAAATGAAAAGGATCAGTAGTATGGCAAAAACATACAATGTAGTAACCTTTGGTTGCCAGATGAATGAAAGGGACTCAGAGACTCTTGTAGGTATGCTGGAAGACATGGGTTATGTATATGAGGAGAATTTCAAAGAAGCAGATGTTTGCATCCTCAATACCTGCAGCGTAAGGGAGAATGCAGATAAGCACTTCTTTGGGGTCTTAGGGCAGCTTAAGAATCCTCATGAACAAAATCCCGGACGCATTACCTGCGTTTGCGGATGCATGATGCAGCAGCAACACATCATAGATACATTAAAGTCAAAGTATTCTTGGGTCGATTTGGTCTTTGGTACTCATAATATTCAGAATTTCCCCGAACTTTTCAAAAATGTGAGGGATGAAAAAGTAAAACTTGTTGAGGTATGGTCAGATGCAGAGGCTATAGCTGAAGGTCTGCCGGCCAAGAGAAGTTATGATTTTAAAGCTTACGTCAGCATAATGCAGGGATGTAACAATTTCTGTACATACTGCATAGTACCATATACAAGGGGAAGGGAAAGAAGCAGAAGACCTGAAGAAATACTTGAAGAAGTAAGATGCCTTGTAAATAGCGGATGCAAGGAGATCACCCTCCTTGGACAGAATGTTAATTCCTATGGAATTGCAAGAAGCGTCCCGGGTACCTATCATTATGATAAGGAGAAGGGTGAAATCAATGATGACGGGTCGCTGAATCTTGACTTTGCCGGTCTTATTAGAGCAATCGACAAGATCGAGGGAATCGAAAGAATAAGATTTATGACATCTCATCCAAAGGATATCTCAGATGAGCTCATAGACTGTTTCAGGGATTGCAAACATCTTTGCCACATGATACATCTTCCTGTTCAAAGCGGATCTGATGTTGTCCTAAAGAAAATGAACAGGCACTACGACAGGCAGTGGTACTTCGATAAGATCGATAAGCTGAGAGCTGTTTGCCCTGACATAGCTATTTCTACAGATATCATCGTGGGATTCCCGGGGGAAACAGAGGAAAACTTTGAAGATACGCTGGATCTTGTTAAAAAAGTAAGATATGACAGCGCCTTTACCTTCATCTATTCCGTAAGGAAAGACACCCCTGCAGAAAAGTATGAGGATCAGATACCCGAGGACGTCAAGCATGAAAGGTTTAACAGGCTTCTTGCTGTGATCCATGAGATCCAGGAAGAAAAGTCAAAGCAGTATCAGGATAAGATACTTAAAGTCCTGGTCGAAGGTCCGTCCAAAACAAATGAGAGTGTATTAACGGGAAGAACCGACAGCAATATGACCGTGGACTTCACAGGAAATGCAGAATTGATAGGTAAAATAGTCGACGTGAAGATCGTGAAGGCTCAGACTTTCAGTCTTTACGGAGAGATCGTTTGAGGCTTATATGAATATGCTTATGCGGTTGCTGCGCCGCATTTCTGAGAATCGTTCCGAAGTGACAAGCAAAGACTTTTGCTTGAATTTGCCCGCAAAACGGGCGATAGCCCAGGTTGAGCGGATGCAAATTCAGAAAAAAGGCTTTGCGTAAAGTCACTGAGAGGATTCGAAGAGAATACGGTCAGTAAACGCATAAAACAATACATTTAGTAAAAGGAGAACTAAAGTGGGTAAAGGTATGAAGGCCGGAAAAAAGCCTAAAGTAAATAATCAGCAGGCTCAGATGGCACAGCTTCAGGCTCTGCAGGCAAGAATGCAGTCTGCTCAGGCAGAAGTCGAAGCATCTGAAGTTGAAGCAACTGCAGGCGGCGGTGCTGTAAAGGTAGTTGCTAACGGTAAACATGAGTTTATCAGTGTGACAATCGATCCTGAAGTTGCACAGGATGATGTTGAAATGCTTCAGGACCTTATCGTTGCAGCATGCAATGAGGCCATGCGCAAAGTTGAGGAACTTACCGAATCAAAGATGGGCGCTGTCACCGGCGGAATGGGACTTGGGTTTTAAAAAATGAAGGGATATGCAAAACCCCTTAACCGGCTTATATCAGAGCTTTCAAAGCTTCCGGGAATAGGCGGTAAAACTGCACAAAGACTTGCATTTCATATTCTTTCGCTTTCAGATGAGGAGGCAAAAGAACTTGCCGATTCTATCTCTTTTGCAAAAGAGAATATGCATTACTGCAGCGTCTGCGGAAATTTAACAGACAAAGATCCTTGCGATATATGTTCCGATACTACAAGGGACAGAAGTACCCTGTGCGTTGTTGAAAGCCCCAGGGATGTTTCTGCCATGGAAAGAGTCAGAGAATACAAAGGTCTCTATCATGTCCTTAACGGAGCAATTTCCCCTATGGACGGCATAGGGCCTGAGGATATTAACCTTAGATCGCTCATTGTGAGACTTCAGGAAAATGACGATATTAAAGAGGTTATTCTTGCGACAAATCCCAATATCGAAGGTGAAGCAACAGCTATGTATATAGCAAGGCTCATTAAACCTTCCGGAATAAAGGTAAGCAGAATAGCCCACGGACTTCCTGTAGGCGGAGATCTTGAATATGCGGACGAAGAAACCCTTTATAGGGCAATGGAAGGGAGGAGAGAACTATGACGACTGTTCCTTTAACTAATGCAGCAAATCTTGCAAGAGAACCTTTCCTTCCGGTACCAAACAGAGTCGCGTTTACCAAAACGGAATCTATACCTCTTATCGGCGGTATGGATATTATGTGGTATGGGATAATGCTCACCTTAGGTATCGTTGCTGCCTTTATGGTTGTTTATAAAAAAGCACCTTCAAGAAAAATCGATCCTGAAAGGGTTCTTGATTATGCACTTTGGGTCGTACCCTTTGGTGTTGTGGGTGCCAGACTTTATTACGTCATATTTGAATGGGAAAACTATAAGGACGATCTGCTTTCTATTTTCAACCTGAGAGAAGGCGGTCTTGCGATCCACGGAGCTTTGATAGGCGGATTTACGGTCGGTATTATATGCCTTGTCAAGTGGAAACAAAAAGTGCTCGACTGGGTCGATTTTACCATAATGGGCGTATGCATAGGCCAGGCCATAGGAAGATGGGGAAATTATTTTAATTCAGAAGCCCACGGAGTTGCCACAGATCTTCCCTGGGCAATTTACTGCGACGGAGAGTTTGTTCACCCGACCTTCCTCTATGAATCGATATGGTGCTTCCTTCTGTTTATATTCCTTTTATGGTTCGACAAAAAGAAAGCCAAATACAGAGGACAAATAATATGCCTTTACAGCATTATCTATTCCATAGAGCGTTTCTTTGTGGAAGGTCTTAGAACGGACAGCCTTTGGATCGGTCCCTTTAGACAGGCACAGGTCATTTCCGTTGTTCTATGTATATGCGGTATTATCGGACTTGTCCTGATAAATAAATATAAAGATAAGTTGGTTATAGACAGACCTAACTGAAGTATTTTAGGAGGAAATGTATGAAATACGAGATTAAAGGTGAAAATTTTCCTGTAGTTATTATCAATCTTGAATCCGGAGAGGGTATTCGCACTGAAGGCGGCGGAATGGCTTGGATGACTCCCAATATGTCCATGGAGACAGAAGGAGGCGGAAGCCTTGGTAAAGCATTCGGAAGACTTTTCTCCGGTGAAAAAGTTTTTAGAAACATTTACAGAGCAAACGGAGGACAGGGAATGATTGCTGTCAATGCAAAAGTTCCCGGTGCAATAGTTCCTATTGAAATCACTCCTGACAGGCCTATCATTGCGCAGAAATCAGCTTTCCTTGCATGCACTGAAGGTGTTGATACTGAAGTTTTCTTTAACAAAAAGTTCTCAACAGGACTTTTCGGCGGAGAAGGCTTTATAATGCAGAAGATATACGGAAACGGAATAGTATTCCTTGAGGTTGACGGATCAACTATAGAATACGAACTTGGAAGCGGGCAGACCATAATTGTCGATACAGGAAATATCGCAATGATGGATGCTACATGCTCCATGGATATTCAGACTGTCAGCGGAGTAAAGAATGTTCTCTTTGGAGGCGAGGGACTTTTCAATACTGTTATTACAGGTCCGGGAAAGGTAGTTCTTCAGACATTGCCGATCAAGAGCATTGCAGAAGCTATAATCCCATTTATTCCTACACAGAGCAGCTCTAATTAAAGATAAATAAAAAACTTAACTAAAAAAGGTCCTGATTTTTGATCAGGACCTTTTCATTAAGTGTCAGTGCATTGGACATCCGTGAGTTGCTTCACTTTCCTTTTCCCTTAAAAGGGCCCTTTCGCAGATGATCTCAGCGGCTATGCTCACTGCTATCTCTTCAGGTGTGACAGCTTTGATCTTAAGTCCTATGGGTGCGTGGAGTTTTGCGATCTGCTCATCGGTGAATCCCTCTTCTTTAAGCTTGTTGTTCAGAGTAGCTGTCTTTCTTTTTGAACCTATGCACCCTATATATGAGAACTTCCTGCCAAGGAGCTGTTCTTCTACCTGA
>CAZALQ010000018.1:0-15782 GCA_964485605.1 uncultured Oscillospiraceae bacterium | reverse complement strand
ATTTCCCAAATTGAACAACTATACTTTTCATAAACCCCGATCTATGAGTCGGGGGATTTTTCACGATAGTCCCAGGTTTTCGTGCAGATCCGATATCGTTTACTGGGTCATGTCTTGGACAGTATCCGATTTCTCTGTTTTTGAGGCTAATTTTCGATGCAATTTCGTGTTCTGCTGAAGGTCGGTATAGTGTAATTTAAGTACTAATAGTACTATACACATACAGTGGTAAGATGGGCATTCCGGAAGAGATCAGGAAGGTTGAAAGACCCGCGAACACCGTCGTGGTGGCATACGGGAAGGACAAGGACAAGTATGCGGTCAGGTCGAGGATCGGCTGCAGGAACATCGACGGGCGCAGGGTTCCCGTCGAAGGTCCGATCATAGGTCATATAATCAACGGAGAATACGTTCCGATCGATGAGAAACAGAGGGTATCGGAGAGTCCGGTGGACATCAAGGACTGGGCCAACATAGAATTCGTCACCTGCTGCTCATCCGACCTTCTGGATGAGCTGTGCGAAGTATATCACAGGGACGACGCACTCAAGCTGTACTGTATGGCCGTCCTCAGGGTATGCTATCACGGCATCAAGGATGACGAGCTGAAGGATGCTTACGATAACTCGTTCCTTTCGGAGATGTATCCCGGTGTTGCGCTGTCGCGCAACACCGTATCCGAGTTCCACAAGGATGTGGGGAAGACATACTCCAAGATCGTGGAGTACATGCGCAACCGTGTCGCGAAACTTCAGGAATCCCGCCATCTCGTGATAGATGGAACATTGAAATCAGACGAAAGCACAGTCAATTCCCTGTCCAATTACTCCCGCAAGGCCCGTACCAAGGGCACCAAGGACATCTCGGTGCTGTACGCCTACGATGTGGAGGCCCGGGAACCTGTGTGTTCCAAGATCTATCCCGGCAACATGCTGGACATCGTCGCTTTCAAGGACTTCCTGAACACCAACAGGATCTCCAAAGGCCTGATCATAGCGGACAAGGGATTCACGGTAAAAGCAGCCAATCGGGTCTTCGCGGATAATCCGGAACTCCATTATCTACTCCCGCTGAAAAGGGACGCTGCACTCATCGACCATTACGGGATGTATCAATTCGAGATGTCCCTGGACGGCAATCCCCAGATCGTCTGCAGGAAAGCGAAGATCAACAACGAGAGGAAATGGCTGTACTCGTTCAGGGACGCCACCAAGGCAGCCAACGAGGAATACGCATACCTGCAGAAGAACAAGGATGATTACGATCCGAAAGACCACAAAGCCAGGAGGGAGGAGTTCGGAACGATAGTATTCGAATCCGATTACGATTGTCCCTGCGAACTCATCTACAAAGCCTACGAGGAACGCTGGCTCATCGAGATGGTGTTCCGTTACTACAAGGACGTCAACGAATTCGACGAGACCCGGGTGCATTCCGATTATTCCGTGATCTCATCGGAGTTCGTCTGTTTCCTGTCGAGCATCATAAGTAGCAGGATACTGAAGAGATTCGATTCGGCCAAGTCATTGGATAATCTCAGTTACGGGAAGAGCATGGCCGTGTTGGAAAGGGCGAAGAAGGTACGCATAGACGGGAAATGGAACCTGGTCAGGCTTACAGGTAAGGACAGCGAGATACTGATCGATCTGGGGCTCATCCCCGATGTCATAACCGTGAAGAATCCCCGCGGGCGCCCCCGTAAGAACAAACCCTAATCGTGGTATAGTTACACGATTTAGGAATCTTTTAGTTGATTGAAGAAACATTTAATGATGCATACGATCAAGAAGGTATTACACGTGCAGCTGATAATGCTCTAAGTCCTTTGAAAGATTACTATGATTATTATGAAAAAATAGTAGATCAGAATAAAATTACCGATAAATCGTTGAACTGGAGGCATATTAAAGATTCAATACAGATAATTAATGAATGTGGATTTAAAAGTCACCGTAGTTTGTTTCTTAGGCTATTTATTGAATACAATAGTAAAAAAGATGATGAAGGTAAGATAGCCACAAATGAATTGGAGCATCTAAGAAAAATGATACAACTAGTGGAATCGTATATTGTTAGAAGGACAATTGTACAAGATCTTCCCAGTAATTCAGTTGAGACATTATTTATTGAAATGAGTAAAAAGAATAAAGATAATGTTTTGTTAACAGAGGAGTCAATAAGGAAGAAATTGCTTGAACAGGATGGTAGAGGAATTTGGCCCAGCGATGAAAAGGTTAGAGAAGCACTAAGTTGTAAGGATCTTTATGGTTCTTCAAGGGAAAAATTCTGTTATTTCCTTTTGGAGCGTATTTGCGCATATGAATTGGATAATTACACAGAGAGAATTAGTGACAGTCAACCAACTTGTGAGCATATTTTTCCTCAAAAACCTGGTGAATGGCAGCCATTCTATTCAAAAGAAGATTTTGATTACCTTCGCGATCATATGCATCGGATTGGCAATTTAACTCCATTAACAAGACCTAAAAATTCTGATGCAAATAATAATCCATATTGTTACAAACTTAAAACATATGCTGAATCTCAGTATCAACTAACTAAAGAAATCGGGGAAAAATATGGAGAACAATGGACAAGAGAGACATATATGAGGAGGCAAGAGGATTTGATAGGGTATGTATTGGAAATTTGGAAAAAGGATGACAAAGGAAATGCATCGAATAAAAAAGACATTTCTTAATCGATGATAATGTTGCCATGCGATCTGCATAGTTGTTCAAGAAATTGTACAGGGGAGTTGATCTTAGAGTAATCGGTAGTCATGATTTCTAAACCATTGATTATTTCGGCACGCACGTATTTGCTGAATAATTCTTCTTCCGGTAGCTTGCGCCCGTAGTGCTGGATTATCAATGCATTGAACAACTGTTCTTCGGTTCCCATGATAGTAGGCTTGTTGAATTCCTGACCGGAGAAATCAACATCATCGGTACCTGGTGCGGTCTTTTCATTCAATGATACAGCAAGTGCCATGCGGCAAACTATGTTGCGCCTCAGGTCGAGATTGGCTGACAGTGTTTCGAGCTGCTTGGTAGCCTTGGCCGACAATTTCATCTTGATTGACATGGTATCACTCAAAGTATCCTTCAATCACTTTTGGCTTGTCGAATTTCCTAACGACATAGCTGCGCGTGACATAAGGCTTGATTATCTCGTAGCTCTCTCCAATCACCTCTCTGTCATGGGACAGCAGGAGCACTTGGGACGATGCTATTGGGTAGTATTTGGTAACGAGGTTCCTGACATGAGTGGAATCCATCCTTCCCAATGGAGAATCTATGATTACGGGGAATTTGGACGTTGATAAGGAATGCAATCCGTAGACCACAGAGTACATGAGGATGCTCTTCTCGCCTTCTGAAATTGATTCAATATCGATTTTCTCATTGGAATAATCAATCAGTTCAATATCTAAGCTATCCGGAACGGTGATGATTTTCACCATGTCTTCTGTGTTTTTCAGGACGTGGTAAATTTCGTTAATCCTCTTTTCGAGTGTCTGCCTGGAATTAGCACGGAGAATGGATATGCGGTTGTCTATGTTCTCTACCACCAGATCGATGTTCTTCACACTCTCCTTGTCGACATCCTCAAGAACTATCTTCCTTTCCTCATGGGTAATTTCTGAGCGGATACCAGCTAACTTGGACTCTAGCTCTCCTTTCTTCTCGAGATAGATTTCAATCTGACGCTTTAGCACCTCTATCTCGGTATTGTTTTTGCTTATCTCTTCATCGATCTCGGACATGCTGGAGTCATTCTGGCTCTGCAATTTTTTTTCGACTGCTTTCAGATCATGGAACAGGTTTTCACGTTCCTGGATCGCTTCGATGAACGGATCGAAGTTCTCGGATTCAGTCAGAACAGATTTCAATTGTTCCACGCGTGTTAGAGTGATGTCAAGGAAAGCATCTGCATGTTTGGATTCAGCCTGAAGGAGATTGATAATGCTAGATATAGTATCCTTGGCGGTCTTCTTATCTAATCCTGCTTCTTTCATCAGTTTCGGATCATTCTGGATTCTTTTGAGCGATGTGATAGAGTATCTGTTGATAATCTCAGAGTTTTCCAACATGGCCTGTTTAATCGTGCGATGAATCGAACTGCTTGCAATCAGGAATGGCAGTCTGGAATATGCGAAATCAGATACGATTCTCGATGCGTCTTCAAATTTAGCAGTCAGCTCCGCTTTCTTGTTCTCCAGCTTCTTCCTCTTTTCTTCTGAAGAACCAATCAAACGCGCACGCTCTTTGCTTAGTTCTTTGGCAGTTTTGGTGTAATTTATAAGATTATCATCAAATCCTGAAAGCTGAGTTTGGACTTCATCGAGCTCGTCCAGATACCTTTTCTCATCATCACGCAATTCTGAGAGCTTTTTGGTGATGGATGTGGTCTTCTTGTTTAATATGCGTTTGCGAACCTCGCCTAGGTCGTTCTTCAGATTCAGCAGTTGAGATATTCCGGAAATCTCATCTACAGCTTCCCTTAGGAATTCTCCGGCCTCATCAGATGCAATAACGTCTCTCACTTTCTCTCCGTCGAAGAAGAAGTAGTTGGAAGTCGTTGGCGGGATTAGTTTTTCCACATAAAACGACCAGTATTCCGGATCAATGAGTTCTACTTTAGAGTCACCTTTCTTCAATTCGAGTTCTTCGATATAGTTGATTTCTGCCTTGCGGAAATTGCGTTCGATGGTCAGTTCCACAGGAGGATTCTCCTCATCCAGAGTGATCTTCATAGAAACAGACATCCCATCTGTGGTGCGCTTAGAGCAAATGCTCTGGATGTATTTCTGGTATTTCGCCTCGGACATCGGTGCGCCTCTACAGCGATTTCCGTAAAGACAAAGGCGGATGGCATCGACCATTGAAGTCTTACCTGCACCATTCATTCCACCGATTAGTATGATGTTTTTGTCCTGATAAGTTTCTAATTGAATCGTAGTCGGTCCGACATAGTTGCGGAAGTTACGGATCGTGAGGGAGTGGAACTTCATTTCGTTCCACCTCTTTCTGATAGTTTGGATATCGAGTATTCAAGAACCGCCTTCTCCAGTTTGCTATAGATCCCTATGCGCCTGGAAACATCTGACATGTCCTGTTCCACTGACAGAAGGCGATCGGTCAGTGCACCAATTTCATCGACTGAATTTGTGCTTCTGATTATTTTATCGATGTCTTCCTGAGTATCACCATCGTATATCCAAGCCATTTTTATTGCTGTGATTTCTTCAGGGGTAATAAGTTCGGCTTCTGGAACTGTCTCACGAAGTTTATCCTGTATTGATAACAATTCGACAAGCAATTCATGTCTAACGGCCATTGTGAACGGTCCCATTGATGCAATGCCCGCATGAGGTTGACCAAGAGTCTTTACCGCATAGAACTCATCATATAGTTGATCCAAACGCTGATTTTTCCTATAGGGCTCGCGGAAATTGGGATCATCACGAATCTGTTTGAGTTTATTACGGAATTCCCTTAGGGGAATGTATTCGTCATGACCTTCGTCGATAAGACATTGGATGGCTTTGTCTCTTTCTACGACGGTACAGGTCCAACAACCGAATCTACTGGTTCCGGATGGGGGCGCCCTTCCATCCATGATGAATGAGATCTCAGCAGTTTCTCCTGCATAGAGCTTGTATAATTCCTCATTAGTTCCGCCCCAACCAGGATTATTCTCCAGCAAGTAGTCCCAGACGTCTTGGTCTGACATATTTTCCAAGGGTGCATAGACAAAAGCTCCCTTGATGGTCCCATGTTTCCTTAATTTGGAATCCTCTATCTCATGCTTTTCTAGACTTCTGGCACGATTGCTACTTTCAGCCTTTCTGGTCCCTAGGAGGATGAGAACTTCACCATTCCTCTTAACATTCGATAGAATATAATCGTCCATGGGTTTGATTTTTAGACGACTGGTACACCATCTGAACCATTTATTAGGAGATGGATATCCACGGCCTATTAGGTTTACCCAGAATGTATCTGTTATTTTTGGGCGTAATAATTGAACATCTAAAGGAATACCATCCCTGTCTGCTCCAGTCTGAACGTCATTGCACAATCTTTTCATGCGTAGGGCTATTGCAGGAGTTTCGACCATTGTATTTGTGGTAAGAACATGAACTGTATGGGAGCGTTGTGTCGGGTCTATCGATAAGAGCATTTCATAGACCATTTGTACAAGGCAGGTTGAATCCTTTCCTCCGCTAAAACCGATTATCCAAGGTCTTTTGGAGTTAAGGTATTCTTCACGAAGATTATCAATTATTTCCGTTTGGTTGAACATATTGTTTTCTTAGCTCCACTAATCCTAATGGTATCCTAGTAGATAAATGATCCGCTGCAGAATATTTTTAGTGGTGGCGATGTAAGACTTGTGAGTGACTGCCTGGCACATCCCAATAGTATTTTTCTGGGAAAAGAATGACGAACCACTCATACAGATTGTGAGCCATTATTGTAAGGTCTTTTCTGAACGGAACTGGCACATCACTACAGTTGTCCTGTATAAGGCATTTGAACGCTCCAAATCTTATGCCACCGGAAGTGATGTTATCGTCCAGTAGTTTTATGAATGGATGGTTTTGAAATACTTTTTTAACATCAGCCATAAACGATTCATAATCAGTTATGGCAGTTGCTGAAGTTGAGTAAATGGCAATATCGTGTTCTATTTCTCCAGCTTTGTCTTTGAATTGTTCAGGGTTTAGTATATATTGCCACATGATTGATGGATTGTCAGTAGCAGGTAATTGAAATGTGTGAAAGTGACTAGAATCTTCAATATCAATACATGGGGCATTAAAGTTTGAATCTTCAATTGAATTTAGCCATTTTTTGTATTTTTGATAGATTATTTCGGTTACTAATGTTGATTCAGCTACAATTTTATTTAGTTCTACACGATTTCCAACATTAAGTTCGCTGAGTAAAACACAGTTTTCAATATTTCCTTTATCTCTAACTAGTGCATTGTATGTACAGTTTGCACTTGTCACAACACACGTGTTAAATGAATTTGAATATATTTTGCAGTGTATCCTTGAATTAACAAAAAGAGTCCAGTGATTTTCTTTACATATGTTATACAATTCGATAGATGAAACTCCACTTAGCAGGTGATCTGGACGCCATGATGTTATTATTGTAATTTTTTTACCAAATGATTCAGATAAAAGTTCGACGATCGTTTGATTTGTTACGAATGGGCAAATAATGTAAAGAGGTCCTGAAGATTCATTCAAATATTTTTTGATTTGAATAAATAGTGGGGCCCCATCAATATTGGTGATGGAGCCCTGATTAAAAGAATTGTTAAAGTTTGTCATTTTTAATCTTCAGTCATCCTCGGGGTTTATTCCCTTCATTAGCATGGCTTGTCTTCCCCATGCAAGTCTGTTGAGAGTTGGTGATCTTTTTTCTGACTTAATTGCAACATCCTCCATCCTTGCCCACGATATGAGTAGATATTTTAGTGCACGATAGTTATCTTTTAGCAATTCTTTCAACTCATCAGAAGTATATTCTTCATCTGAATCAATATATTCAAACGATGAGAACAGGTCTTCATAGAGGGGGTGTGCAGTATTCAGTATTATGATCAATACACCAGCATCCGATCTAAGTGAAAAGAATGAGTCATCACCTAGCATCTTTTGCTTAGTGAAGTAGAATTTGGAGTGGCATGTTATGATATTACTGACAATAACATTAATTTCCGATGGGGGAGTTCCAATGTTTTTCAAAGATTCAATGAGTTCTTCTTTTCTTTGCTCAAGGGGCGCTTTTTCTCCTTCATCGCTAGCACCTTCTTCGCCTTTTTCTTGTTGTTCATGGACCTTTTCAGTAGTGTCCTTTTCAACTTCCTGTTTGATATCGTCTTTTCCATCATCAACAGATGGATTCTTGATCTTAGGAAGTTTATCTATTGCATTTGAAATTAAATTTCTAATTTGTTCAGCAACTTCGATATTAACGTAGAGTTTAGGCTCTTCTTCCTTCATTCTATTTTTTGTGTCTGCAATAGTTTCATTCGGCAATTTGAAATCTTCAAATTTATGATTATAGGCATCACGGAGTGCGGTTGCCGTCTGTTTATCATTTGTTACACCAAATACATCATCCAATTCTCTTCCAAATTCGACTTCTGCACCCCACCATCTGTGGCGAGGATCTCTATTGTTATTGGTGGTGGATGTCCAATTCGCATCTAATTCCAGTTCTCTTCCTTCGCGCACAATACTGAGGCCGATATTTTCTCCGGCTACCTTTCCCCATGCTGTGCGCCCAGCCGCATCTTTTTTGTTTACTAATTTTGCTATTTCCTCTTTAGCAAAGGATGTTCTAATTGTGATCTTTGATTTAATGTCTCCATATTCTACAGTTAGATTGACAGGACTTAGTTCTTCAAACATGGGATCTACTGGAGGATCCAAGTCCGATACGATTGTGTTATCCATTACGAACAGGGGGTCTACGGCTCTAAAAGTCTTTTTTTCAATTAGTTTTTGAGTGTTCGAATCAACAGTAATGTAGTCAATGATAACTTTCCCATCATGGATCCATTTTCTATACATTCTACCGATTAACATTTCTGATTTTTCAAAAAGTGTGTTTGCTTTGGTGCAAGATAATTTGTCCAGATTAGCCCACATCACAATGGTTCCACTATTTGAAGTTGAATCAACAAATTGTTTCCAAGGTTCCGGGACTGCATCCACAATTGGAATAGGAATTTGTGAACCATTTGCACGCCATTCTTCATCGTAAAGATCGTATCCAGAACTAATGGATGATTCTACTCCATGTTGCCATGTCCAGACTTTAAGAACAGTTCCCTGAGATAGCGAAGCCTGTGGTAGTCCAACTCCGAATTTTCCAAGTCCTCCCTTTTCATTAAAATGGGAGCCCTCTCCGAACAGAAGTGCAGATCTTAGTTCTTCATTGTTCATTCCAGTTCCGTTATCTATGACGGCAATTCTACGAATATTTTCTGTGTAGCGGGTTGTCTTTAATGTTTTATTTACTTCGACTATTATTTGTACATGCGAAGCTTGGGCTTGAATGGCATTATCAACTATTTCTCCAAGGGCATTTCCTGTTGTTTTATAGCCTGTGCTTCTGATCGCTTCAGCAGATCTTCTGCCTCCAAAAAGATTGAATTTTATCATTTCGCTGGTTTTTCCATCCATATGCTCCGCTCCATTGGTTGAACGATTCAATTAAACTATCATATCCTGGTAAGTTAATATCAACAATTACCAGTATGTCTGCAGTATCGGTGCCGCCCATAGCACTGCCACGCAATGCACGGCCAATCATCTGTGAATACAAAACTAATGATTTGGTTGGTCTAGCAATGATCGCTGCTGTAATTTTGGGGACGTCAAATCCCGTTGTTAGAATCCCGTAGTTACACAACACCATTGCTTCTTTAGATTCTTTTCTGAAATCATTTAATGTCTTTTGCCTAACATCGCTAGGAGTCTTTGAGGTGATGACTTCTGATCTGATATCTTCTAAATTAAGCATGGCGCTGATATATTCGGCGCTATCTACGGATGGGGCAAACAAGACTACTTTTTTGTGGCCTTTTTCGATACATTCCTTTGTCCTATCGATGATGGAATAGTTGCGTCTGTAATCTTCTCCAAGTAGTTTAAGCACTGTTTCTGAATAATCTAATAACAGATCGCCGGATTCGATTACTTCTTTATTTGATTCGTACTTATATGTGATAAATGTCGGTTTAGATAGGAATCCATATTCATACAGGTATTCGATGGGAGAATCGTACCCGTCCACTTGTAGAGTAATTTTATTCCTGTCAAAAAATTTGGACAGCATTTGAGATTCTGATTCATTCGTCCTTCCAGGGGTGGCAGACAGTCCAACAAAACAACAATTCGAATTAAATAGGCTAATTTCTTCTAGCATTTTTAGGTAAGTTGGCGCAACAGACTGGTGCGCCTCATCGAATATCACAACGGATATGTCCTTTGATTTCCGAGAAATAAAAGTTTTTTCAGAAGATGCTTTTGCCCATAGTTTACTTAAGCCAGCAACTATTAATCCGTCATCTATGTCATGATAATCATGATTCCCATAGAAACGGAGAATATTTACCTCGCGATCTCCAAGTGCAGCCCATGATTTTTTGAACTCAGATACTGCCTGTTCACAGAGTTCTTCGCTATATGCCAACCAAAGGATTGTTGTTTTTTCGGATTCCATTAAAATACGTGAAAGTAAACTCATAGCAACTCTAGTTTTTCCCGAACCTGTTGGCATATGAATCATAAATCTGGTGCTGTTGTCTTTTCTGTATAACTCCATTGCTTTCAGAATTATTCTTTTCTGGTAATCATGCAAGGAATATTCTGATTCTATGATTTCCATATCAGGAGTTATAGTTACTTTTTCTTTTTCTCTAAATGGAATGTTGAAGAAACTGCAAAGGGTCCGCTCCCTTTTTTCGTTAATTGATATTTCAACCAATTGCTTGATTGGGTAATCTCCGGGTTCAATTCCCATTCTTAATAAGAGGTCTATTGCTTCATCTTCACTTAGTTTTTGAAAAATTAGGCGCCTCTTATTTTTGTCTTTGAGTATATCATTTCCAGAATCAGTCACTAGAAGAATATATTCTATTAATTTGTCTGAGTTGTCTACATATTCTTCGCGATATCTAATTGCGTTCCAAGCTGGAAGTCCAATTAACTCTGGCCAGTTAGAATTGAATCTTTTCAAAACTTTTTCAATACCAACCATCTATATTCGATCTCTGAGTGAAGATTCATAATTTAAGTTTTTAGATTTATTATTTATTAACAATAGTTAAAGTATAATAATTAACATTTCGATGGTTAAATTATTCATTTTCTAATTTGCTTATCCCTATTCTAAGCAAATAATCGTGGGTTTCATCGTAGAATTTTGGTTTTCTGGTCAAATCGTTTTCGAAACCTTTTGGAATAAATATAATCATTCCTTGTCTCGACCTGGTGAGTAAAACCCTATATGCATTAAGTAAGTACCTTTGTTTGATTTCCTGATGCACTTTATTCCATTTATGCCCTCTGAAGTTATAGTAGCTCCAAGTTTTCTTATCATTATCAAAACGAAGATCCGCATCCCAGGCGACAATGGCATAATCGATCTCTAAACCTTGGATGTCAAACTCCGTAGCCACCTCTTCCATAAAATAGCTGGAAAGAATGTTTTCTTTATCTCCCAGGAACCACTGTTCTACACTTTTCTTATTCTTTACGAATATCCCTTCAGACTTTAGTCTAAGTCCATTGCTGCTGGCAATTAATCCGTGACGACAGTTTCCTTTGGATACTGATTCAACCCACTTCTTGGCTGATTTTAAGTCTCTTGTAATGTAGATCGGATACCCCGCTTCAGTTATTTTTTGGAGATCGTTTTTAGCAGATTCTTCATCAATATCCAAAAGATGCTTTACAAACAATGATAGGTCTGGAGTGCGGAAAGAACGAATCGAAGTCCGAAGGTGTAGGTTAGTATCATATGTCGTGTTCAATCCTTCAATCATTTCGTTCCATGAAGAATGATGGCAATATTCGGAGTCATTTAGCTCTGGAGCAACATATATATTCCAATGCCTGAATGACCGCTTAAGCGAATCAAACCATTCTTCGATCCCTGCTTCTCCATCGTTAATTTCCTGCCCTCCGCCGACTAGGCAAATGATAGTTGCCCAGGAGTCTAGGCGATCCATGATTCCGATCAAAGATTCTGGTTCACTGTAGGGGTAGTTGGGTCTACTCTTCTTTTCTTTCATGAATGAACTCATTTTTTCAAGGGTCCATGCGCGTTGAGCTTCGTCAAAGATAACAACGTGTTCTGGCGGGATCTCATCAGCGTTGTCGACATATTGATCTCTGAATTTGTGGATGATTTCAATAAAGTGAATTTCTCCCCTTACTGCTCTTTTGTTTACACGCTTTATTTCTTCATTTTCCTTGTTGTCCTTAGCATCCTTTTTTTCTTCTTTTAGTTGGGTCACACGATCTCTCAACAGAGCTTCTTGGAGAACTTGAACTAGCGGTCCATTACTTGATAAGTATGTTGCCCTCTCGTTATTGGTAGATTTCCCATGAGTAATTGCAACATTCAATCCAACCAAGGTTTTTCCAGCGCCCGGCACTCCTGTAACAAAGCAAATGGATTTGCGGCTATTTTGTCTCGAGAAACTGATGATGTTATTGATCGTCTCTGTGGTTACGTCAATGTTTGCATCGTGTCTTGTTATCTCTCTCACGTTATGATTCGAGTACAAGGCTTGAGCGGCTTCGACGATGGTTGGAACTGGAAAATATTCAGAATTTTCCCATTTTTCATAATCAAATAATTCCTCTCCACTGAATTTAGAGGATATTCTATCGATCATTTCTCTAATGTTTTGACCATTACAGAAGATTGTTTCTAACATTTTGTTAGATTCAATAATCGAATTCTCCTATGGCTAAGCCTTTGTGGGGATAATAATCGGGACCAAGAGTTTACTTTCGCTTTCTTTCTGGAAATTTTTCAAGTCTTGAACGTAACCATATACTTGATCGATGGTGTGTCTTGCATACTCAGTATCGCCACACTTGAACTCCATTACAAAAACTATGTTATTATGCAATAAAACCGCATCAACGCGTCTGCCCATGCGAGGGATTGTGTACTCCAGCATTATGCGGCCATCTTGTATTCCAGCTAGCTGATTCTGAAGAATATCAATTGTTTCATCCCATGCATTTTTCTGCTGACCAGTCGCACTGGGAGTTTTATTGACCAAAGTATTGCGAATGATTTCCTTATCATCATTAAGGAAACCAATCACGGAGTTGGAGTAAGAACTCCGGCTCATTTACTCAGGCCCCGGTCAGCAATGAAAAAGAAGAATCAGACCCTCGCCAGTATGAACTTGTAAACTTTCCTCATTGCACCGCTCTTATCCTTCTCTTGAGCGGTTTCTATTCTCTTGACGATTACTTCTCCGTGGAAGATGTACTCGTTAGGTTTTCTCTTAACGAAAAGATAAACGCGTCCACCTGAAGACCTCTTCAGGAAGAGGTTTCCGCGGGTCAAGGTCTGATCCCCATGCAAACCCTCGCCAGTGTAAACAAAGATCGGTTCTCCATCAGAATCTGACTCCCAGCCGTTTCCGTCCTGATAGACGCTTTCTTCCAGAGAAAGCAATACACACGTGTCGTGATAGATCCTGATTCCTCTGATGTAGCGGTTTATCCCAAAAGCATCAGCGATGGTATCATTATCATATCCATAACCAACATAGAGGGTATGACCGCCAACCGTTATCTTATCTCTTCCGGGGTCTCCACCAGGAGGGATATCTTCATCCCTTCTTCCCCAGACCAATTCGCCATAGATCCATTTGCCTGTGACGGTTCTTCCGTCGGCATAATACATAGTGCCCATTCCGTGAGGCACACGATTGACGACTTCGCCCTCGTAGTAGTCATCATTATCGAAGCAGATTGTGTCTTCTTCCCGCTTGTCGAAGTCTGGATCCATGCGGTACTGATAACTAGCCTTTCAAGCTATAATCAACTTGCCTGCGCATTTAAATAAGAGTTTCATTCGTTTTTGTATTACTAACAATAATTTACTAACACATCATGGTTTAACGATTAAATTCATAGTGTGAATGGACGAAAGCAATTAACTGTATACGGTAATAAACCAGCATGCCCCTGGTCGATCTTTATTGCCCCCATTGCGGTGGAGAGATCAAACTAGATGATTCTCGTGAGTTCGGATTTTGTCTCTATTGTGGTCACAAGATTATGATTACTGAAAATGTGAAACGGGCAGTGAGGATCGATAATTCAGATAGACTTGCAAATCTTCTCTCGTTAATGAATCATGCCATCGATTCTGCTAACATCGAGGAGATGAGATCGCTTTCTCGCAGCGTATTAGAGATATCTCCAGATGACGCTAATGCATGGTTTTGCAAGGGCAGTGCGGCTGCCATGGATGGCTATTGCAAGGATGCCTTCACCTCATGGGTACGGGCTTTGGAGCTGGGTCTTGATCCGGAGGAGTTTGACAAAGTGTTCAAGATCATGATTGTATCGACTCGCGGTGGGCTTATACGCACCCTGGAGGAGCATGGCAGGATAACGGTTGCCGACAATATGGAGTTGGAGCGGGTTTTGGCTGCTTGGGTACCAGAGAAGATGCAGGGGGCCTCTTTTGCTAATGCATTAATGTATCATACAATCCCACGCATGTCCCAGGCGACTACGGATGGTGCCTGTTGGCTCCTGCTAGTATGTGATTTTTACATTGTATCCGTGCTGTCCGAGACGAATGAATCTGCCACCATGGTCTCTGGCAGTCGTCTGATCATTGATGGGTACAAGGTGGTGGCATACAAATTCGGTGTGGTAAAGGATATTCCGTTGAGATGTATAAGTGCCAGAAACATTGCCAAGTTGGTTATGAAGCTCTCGGACCGCGGCAGACTTGATGACCAGGCTATGAACGATCTGAGGGCTAAATGGGCGGAACTTAAGCAGGATTATTTTCGGCCGACTATTTGACTGACAGAGATACCTATCGCTTATGGGTCCGGCAGTGGAACAATCTCATACATGTGGATTTGGCATGGTTTGTTGTTGTTATTCACAGGAAACCGTTAAACGTCGTTATAACCAATCCCCCTCCCGATGGAGTTCTACGTCCTCATGATCATCCCCATCGCCGGGTTCATCGTCGCATCCCTCATCATGATGAGGATCGACAAGCTCAACAAGCAGCAGAAGAAGAAGCGATGCGGAACCTGGTCCCGCACCCGGGGCATATGTACCATTCCATTTCCTCCCCGTCCACGTTCCCGTTGGCCTTCATGTCCGCAGCCGTCATGGCGCGCCCGCACCCGGGGCAGGATGGATACAGCATCATCATGGACGCCCTCTACGTCCCTATGGCATAAGCCATGATCCCCGGCTGGGGCCTTCTGCCAGCCGGCGCGGGCCAGAGCCGATCGTCATTTGCTATCGCTAAGGCAACCATCATGTACAGGGCAATGCCATGGGATGGACGATGTGCGAAGAACGGACGATGCCGGGGGTCGATTCAGCAGGAGCGGTATGGAGGCTCATCAAGGTGCCCAAGTACGCCGAGGACGACAGGGTGGAGCTCTCCGACCACTTCTCCAGATCTGTGAACCTGAACTCCCAGTACGGGAAGAGGACCTTCATCCTCGACGTGACCAAGAGGAGGCTGGAGCTCAAGTACACGATGCAGACGAGATACGGGACGGCGACGCCCTTGATAAGGCTGGACGTGAACACATCGCACATCAATCCGGCCGCGGACTACCACGTGGGCGATGACGATCCTTTCTCCGGCATCCACGATTCATGCATAGGCCGGAAGTTCGATCACGAACCCCATCTGCACGTCTACAGGCCGGGTTTCGGAGACAGGTGGGCGTATCCTGTCGCAGGGGTGTTCGACAACACCCGCAACATGGGCGATACCTTATTGGATTTCCTCGGCTATTGCAACATACAAGGGGTAGCGGAAATGCAGGAGGCGTTGTTTGACTACAGTCGACGAGGTCAGGAGCCTGGTGGACTCGTACTATGCCTGGCTCAGGAGCGGCACCGACGTGCGCGATGCCGGCCGCGGGACGGCGGTCATAACCACGCCCATGCTGGACCGCCATAACGACTGCTTCGAGCTCTACGTCAGCGGATCCGGGGGGTC
>CAZALQ010000017.1:9807-15838 GCA_964485605.1 uncultured Oscillospiraceae bacterium | reverse complement strand
GGGAACCCCCAGCTTTTCCCCGAAGGCAAGTTCATAGCCAACCCCAAGGGACGGGCTTGTGCATTCAGCAATAAGGATATCCGCCTCCTTAAGCCAATTCGTATCCTGAACATAGATCCCTTCGGCAGTGTTGTTTTCCTGAAGGTTTAAATCTCCCACATGTTCTGTTAAGACCCTATGGCCCTTTCCCTTTATATATTCAATAATGCGATGATAAAGCTGAGCATCGTTTCTTCCGCCCCTTATGGATCCGCAAAAATATACCTTCATTTTCCTCTCCTTTGCATCCTGAAATAGATATGTCTTTGTGTTACAATAATTTTAACATGGACGGAAGAAAAAGAATAAATGAATATGCTAAAGACATCATATCAAAAGGTCTTTTTAAAATAGGGAGCATATATCCGGCTTTAAGAAGACCCATCGATAAAATCGAAATATTTGAAGATGCTCATTCAGAGCCCTTCTCGACTGACGGACTTAATATTTATTATTCTCAAATTCCTTCTGCCGAGGATTTGGAACACATGATAATCCACTCCGTATTTAAGCATTTGGCAGTCCCTCGGAATGTTATGCCGGATTACTGGAACTTGGCCTGCGATATATCGGCAGAATATCTGAGAACCGTATTCTTTCCCAAAGGGGAAAACAAGGATTCGTTTTCATTTCTTCCCGAGGGAATAGACCCTGGAAACGCAGATGCCGTATATACTTCCCTTACGGATATGTTTGAAGATGAGCTGGCACTTCTTAAGGGTAAATACAGAAGAGACGACCACCGCTACTGGTATACACTTTCTCCGGCACTTAAAAATATTTTTAAAAGAGAAGGCTTATTATTGCAAAAAAGCGAGGACGAAAACAACAGGTCTTTTTTCAAATCAAGTGATTCTCCCATCATCAAAGACAAAATAGAAGAAATACTGACTGAAAGATGGTATTCGGATGACGAAATAGCAGCAGGCGATGTGAAAACCAACCGCTATGGACTTGCACCGGGCAGCAGAGAAGAAAAAATTATCGTAAGACGCGAAGGCAGATATGATTTTTCCAAATATCTGCAGCGGTTCTCATCTGAGTGGGAAGAAACAAAACTTGACCTTGGAAGCTTTGACTACATACCCTACTATTACGGACTTCAGCACTACGGAAACATGCCCATTATCGAGCCCAATGAATATAGGGAGAGCAACAAAATAGAGGATCTTGTCATAGCCATAGATACATCGGGATCTTGCTCCAAGGAAACAGTGGAAAGATTCCTTTCAGAAATCGAGAACATTCTGATCCACAGGGAATTCTTTTTTGATCATATGAATGTTCATATAATCCAATGTGATTCCAAGATTGAGTCCCATGTACAGATCAAATCCTATGATGAATGGAAGAAGTACTGCAAGGACTTAAGCATAAAAGGAAGAGGCGGAACAGACTTTACGCCTGTATTCAATCTCGTAGATAAGATGATTGAAAGAAGAAAGCTTAGGAAACTAAAAGGCCTTCTGTACTTTACTGACGGAGACGGTATTTATCCCGAGAAGAAAACACCCTATGAAACAGCCTTCGTCTTTACAACAAAAGCCGCCTTGACCTTTCCCTATCCCGAGTGGATAACGCCCCTTTGCCTCGATATGAAAAGCGCAAAGGTCTCAAAAACTGTAGCCGCATACTTTGGTGAAAACATCCTGGAAAGAAGAAAAGCATGAATATCAAAGAAGCAAAAGAAGAAATAAAACGTACTCTAAAGGCCTATTCGGAAAAAAAGGATGACGGAAGCTTTGTAATTCCCATTGAAAAGCAAAGACCCCTTCTTCTCATAGGTCCTCCCGGAATCGGAAAGACCGCCATAATGAAACAGATTGCAGAAGAACTTAGATGCGGGCTTGTTTCATATTCCATGACCCATCACACAAGGCAGAGCGCCATAGGTCTTCCTTTCATATCGGAAAAGGAATACGGAGGAAAAAAGTGGTCTGTAACGGAATATACCATGAGCGAAATAGTAGCATCCATCTATGAATATATGAGCAAAACGGGCAAACCCTCCGGCATTCTTTTCCTCGATGAAATAAACTGCGTTTCGGAAACCCTCACGCCCGTAATGCTTCAGCTTCTTCAAAACAAGACCTTCGGAAACATACCCCTTCCCAGGGGTTGGACCATCATCACAGCAGGCAATCCGCCTGAATACAACAAATCCGTAAGAGATTTTGACATGGTGACTTTGGACAGGGTGAAATATATGGAAATAGAGGCCAATCTGGATGTTTGGCTTGAATATGCCAAAGAAAATAACATCCATCCGGCAATAAGGGCCTATCTATCAGCCTACCCCGGGCACTTTTACAGCATAGAAGAAAAGGATACCCGTCAGTATTTTGTGACAGCCAGAGGATGGGAAGATCTATCGCTGATGCTAAATTCCTATGAGAAAGAAGATGTTAATCTCAGCCCGGAATGGTTTTTGCAATATCTTCAGCAGGACAGCATCGCAAGATCCTTTGCTTTTTATTACAGTCTGTACAAAAAAGTAAAAAAGGGAAACAAGGATAAAACTCTTGAGGAAATGCTTATAAAAGATCACGATGAGCTTAAGGCCTTGTCTTCCTCGGAATGCCTTGCACTTTCTTCCATGATGTTTGAAGGCATTCAATTTAAGAGCCTTTCAATTCAAAGAGAATCAAATATCATTAGCAAAAAGAGAGCCCTGTTAAAGCAGCTTGCTCAAAAGGGCGACCCCATAACAGAAACAAAGGCAAGAAACTTCTTTGAACGAAATACAAAAGCTCTATTGGAGAAAACGGATAAAGGCATTGTACGTATCAGCGAATCTGTTTCGGAAACCAAGGCTCTGAAAGATTTGGAGGAGGATTTATTCCGGTGGTTTGAGGACAGCAAAAAGATTGACCTATCAGAATATGAAAATTCACTTTTGCTTAGACAAGAAGAAGCTTTAAGAGATGAAGAAAAGGCCCTTTCAAAAACAATAGAAAAAGCATATGACCTCCTAAGCCTATGCCCTGAAGGAGAGAAAGCTTTAATGTACTTTGCTTCAGATCTTGAGTCTGTGCCCTCATGCGCATTGGTTTTAAAGGACTTTCCTCTAAAAATCCATGAAAAATTACTAGATGAAATTAAAAGTATGTAGATGCAATGAAATAGCCTCGCTTTCCTGCGAGGCTATTGTTTTCATTCTGCAGTTTCCTGTCTATTCCGTTTCTACGATGCCTTTGAGGATCTCTTCCTTTGTGCGATGTTCAGGTTCAAACTTAAGCTGTATCTTCTTTATGACGAAGGTAAGCATAGCTTCCAGGATAAAGTACAGTATGATGATTATAATGAGGGCAAAGAATACCTCATATGTTCTGGATCTTACAAGGTCTGCGGCCTTTGTAAGGTCTCTTACTGCGATATATCCTACAATGGATGTTTCCTTCAAAAGTGCAATAACATCGTTGTTGTATATGGGCATGAAGTGTCTTGCTGCCTGGGGAAGAATGATCTTGAAGAAGCACTGGCTGTCGCTGTAGCCAAGAGCTCTTGAAGCCTCTGTCTGCCCCCTTGGGATAGCGTTGCATCCCACGCAAAGCATGTCATACATCTGGCATCCGAAGATGAGAGAGAAGCCTATTATGGACACCCATGTAGCATTTAATTTGGTGTTCTTAAATACGGCATAGGCCAGCAGCATGAGGAATACTACCGTAGGAACACCTTCTATGAAGAAGTTGAATACATTGGTGATCCCGTTGGCCACCTTGTTTCCGTGACGGCAGGCCATGTAGATGGCAAAGCCTATTACGGTTCCGAAGAAGACTGAAACAAGGGTGATGAGCATAGTTCTTAAAGCACCTTCTACGAAGAGCTTCCAGCGCTGCTCCTTTATAAATGTGTTAGTAAAGCTCTTTGCTATGCGTCCGAAGAAGCCAAGGTCCTCTGTTTCTGTTTCGCCCGGAAGAACGAAGACTATGTCGCATCTGTAGTATGGATCTGTAAGGACGGAGTTCTCAGCTCTTTCCTCATCCACTACGATGTTCATGCCAAAGTCGTATTTACCTGCAATGGCTCCAACTGCGATGGAGTCAAACTCCATGGCCTGGAAGTCCCAGTTATATCCGTAGGCTGCGCAGAAGTTCATCATGAACTCTACATCATAACCTGAATACTCTCCGTTGCTTTCAAAGGAGAATGGTTCGTATCCGCCTTCGATGGCGATGATGACCGTTCCGTTTTCGCCTGTTGTCTCAGGAACAGTTTCTATATGACATGTATTTGGATCCCAGTTCTTTACCCAGTAATCATAAAGCTCATCAAGCCATCCTGACTCTTTTCCGTTCTTTATGAATTCCTGCATCTGAGCAAAGAGGGTCTCCTGCTTTGCATTGTTTCCGACTATGACAGCAAAATCGCAGTATCCGGCCTTTTCAGCCATGACTCTGAGCTCGGGATGTGCATATCTTTGGGCATAGTATCCTACTTCTTCTATGAGGTATGCATCGATCTTTCCGGTCTGAAGAGCGGGGATCATGTCGTTGGGCATCTTGTAGTAGAACCACTCTTCGCCTTGGATCTCATCCTTGATCAGGTCTTCATAAAGAACACCTGTCTGCACGCCTATCTTTTTGCCGTCAAGATCTGCGATCGTGCTTATGTCACCTGAAGATGAACCGCCTTCTCCGGGAAGGACGAATACTATGTCGCATCTGTAGTATGGATCTGTAAGGACAGAGTTCTCTGCTCTTTCCTCATCCACTACGATGTTCATGCCAAAGTCATATTTGCCTGCGATGGCTCCCACTGCTATGGAGTCAAACTCCATGGCCTGGAAGTCCCAGTTATATCCGTAGGCTGCGCAGAAGTTCATCATGAACTCTACATCATAACCTGAATACTCTCCGTTGCTTTCAAAGGAGAATGGTTCGTATCCGCCTTCGATGGCGATGATGACCGTTCCGTTTTCGCCTGTTGTCTCAGGAACAGTTTCTATATGACATGTATTTGGATCCCAGTTCTTTACCCAGTAATCATAAAGCTCATCAAGCCATCCTGACTCTTTTCCGTTCTTTATGAATTCCTGCATCTGAGCAAAGAGAGTTTCCTGCTTAGCATTGTTTCCTACTATGACAGCAAAGTCGCAGTATCCGGCTTTTTCGTCCATGACTCTGAGCTCGGGATGTGCATATCTTTGAGCGTAGTATCCTACTTCCTCTATGAGGTATGCATCGATCTTTCCGGTCTGAAGTGCAGGGATCATGTCGTTGGGCATCTTGTAGTAGAGCCACTCTTCACCCTGGATCTCATCCTGGATCAGATCTTCATACAGGACTCCTGTCTGTACACCTATCTTTTTTCCGTCAAGGTCCTTGATGGTCTTGATACTTCCGTCGGAGGATGTTTCTGCCTCAGAACTTGCATTGGGATTGGGGGCTATGAGCGTTGCATTTTCCCCGTTTCCTTCTGATGATGCAAAAATGGGGAGTACTGCCATGACAATGAGGAGCATGGCAAGAATGAAGCATGTGTATTTCTTTGTGTTTTTCATTTTACTTACTCCTCCACCCATCTGAACTCAAAATAGATACGGTTGTTGCAATCGTAGGGAAGCCCTTCCTGAATGCTGTCTTCATAATATGTGGTAGGCTCTTCAAGTATGGACTTAAAGAGTATATTTTCTGATTCCTTTGGATCGAAGTGCTCTCCTTTGTAGAGTATTTCCATAGAGAGAAGGTCCTTCTTTTCGGAATAGTCGACCTTAGCAAAGATCCATGGCTCATCGGTCATCTGGAGGAGGTTGTTCATTACCATACCTTCAAGGGCCAGCTGGAGTTTACTGATACGGATGTTTTCGATAAGTAGCTTTTCAGCGTAGGCTTGAAGATCTTCCTTGACCACCTCGAAATCGAAATCGGGAGTGTCGATCTTGTACTGAAGGGTTGAGAGCCTGTGAATAAACCTCTTTGTCTTTTCCTTCTGAGGATTGTCGAAAATCTGCTTCAACTCCTCTGCGTCCGACGTGGAACGCACAGCG
>CAZALQ010000017.1:0-9797 GCA_964485605.1 uncultured Oscillospiraceae bacterium | reverse complement strand
CCGTCATCGTAGATGCCGCCCTCGTCCATGAAGAGGACTCTTGTAGCTATCTTCTTTGCAAAATCCATTTCGTGAGTGACTATCATCATGGTGCGTCCGCTCTTTGCAAGCATTCCTATTACGGACTGAACTTCGCCTATCATACTTGGGTCGAGGGCAGAGGTAGGCTCATCAAAGAGGATGATGTCAGGATCCATACCCAGAGTTCTTGCTATGGCAACACGCTGCTGCTGTCCGCCTGAAAGCTCATCAGGATAAGAAAGAGCCTTTGAACCGAGACCTACCTTGTGGAGAAGCTCCATGGAATAGTCATAAGCATCCTGACGGGATTTTCCCAGAAGGGTGATCTGAGGATTCATGATGTTTTCAATTACAGTCATATGCCCAAAGAGGTTAAATGACTGGAATACCATGCCCATCTTCTTCCTTACCTCATTGATGTCACAATTCTTGTCTGTTATGACCTGACCGTTGACAATGATATCGCCGGAGGTAGGAGTATTAAGCAAATTAATGCAACGAAGAAGGGTCGACTTACCGGTTCCCGAAGGACCGATAACGGCGATAACGTCGCCGTCATTGATCGTGAGGTTTACGTCTTCCAGTGGCGTTACATCCTCAAATTCTTTTCTTAGATGCCTAAGTTCAATCATTTATGCTTTCTCCATAAAAACGCAAAATAGCTCAGGCTAAAAGCTCTGAACTACCAACAAAATAAACAATATTCAATACAAAAGTCTTTACATGGCAGCGCCTTTGCTGCTGCGGAGTTCCTCAGTCCCGCTTCAGACTTTAAGTATTCAGTTTTCCTTTTCATTTTGGAACTATCAACTCCTCTGAAACGGCATCCCCTAAAGATGCTCAACTCCTTATGGCGCAAGGCCTTTCCAACATTTTGTAATGCAAGTATAGACCCCTTGACCCCGCTTGGCAACAAATTTTTCCCTTTTGTACCAAAAAAATCTATACATTTCAGCAGTTGTTCATATTACTGCCCAAATACACGACTTTTTACTAAGGCTTCGCTCATTTCTTCGTTGATCGTTTCCTTGCTCATGACAGCAATACTTCCGCAGGCAAGAGCTGTATTTACCGTATCTTCAGGCGTATATCCCTTAACATAGGAATATACAAGCCCCGCCATAAAAGCATCGCCGGCGCCTGAAGCGTTGACCATATTTTCTGTCTTTACAGGTTCCTTAAAGAAACTGTTTCCCTTGGCATCTGCATAGTAGCAGCCCTTGCTTCCCAAAGACACTACTACTGAAAAAGTCCCTTTGGAAATCAGTTTACTGCAAGCCCTTTCAATATCTTTATCGCTTGAGCACTCAAGGCCCGACAAAATTTCCAATTCAATTCTGTTTGGCTTTATGGTATGGAATGCACTGCAGTGTTCTCTCATCCTTATGGCCTTCGATGTGGACACGGGATCTATGAAAATGGGAACATCTCCCGCAATGGAGATGATCTTTTCAAGCTGGGAACCGGTCCAGTTGGTATCGCAGACTATGACATCGGCAGCTTTCAATGTATCTTCCCATTTCTCAATGACAGTTAAAGGAAGGCTTTCCAGAATGTCTGCATCGCAGGCTCCTATGAACATATCTCCTTCGGGATCGATGAGGGAAATATATGATGAGCTTGCACTGCTGCACATATGCACAGCGGATGTATCTATGCCTGCATCCCTGCAGGACTTTAAAATTATCTCGCCGAACTTATCTTCTCCCACTGCCGTAAGAATGGCACAATCCTGCCCAAGCCTTGAGAGATTCTCAAGTATATTCCTCGTAACTCCGCCTGAAGAAAGAAGGAGCTTTCCGGGATTTGAATCCCTTAAGAGAAACTCGTTCTTTACCTTGAAGTTTATATCTATATTGGCTCCGCCTATTCCGACAATCTTATGTTTCATTATATCTACCTTCTTTTCCTCACCCATTATATCTCAAATCCCCTCTTTTCACATGAGATTTAACCACTCTGTATCCTCCATGTAAATATATGCTTGTTTTATAGTATAATGTATGGGACGGAGGACTATACATGGGAACACTTTCTAATTATCTTCGCTGGAGAGGAGACCTTTCTTTCAAGAAGGCCCCTTTCACTATCCTCGACGAAATGGTATGCGCCGGGATTGCATATTTTGATATATCCGATGTATACACCCAAGGGAAGACCCTTGGGGAGCTGCTTGATATGCAGCTGAAAAAGGGCAGCCTCAAATCCACATCCCTTGATGCAAAGGACGTAGCTACGGAATTCATTGTAAATGTTGCATTATCGAAAAGGTACAGGACCGCAAAGGTCATAGACTACGAAGACCACTACAACAGCGAGGATGACGTGCAGTTTGCAGCAACTACCCTAAAGCTTGATGACGGCACCGTTGTCGTTGCCTTCAGGGGAACTGACAACTCCCTTGCCGGATGGCGCGAAGACTTCATGATAAGCTTTACAAAGCCAAAGGCTCAGGAAATGGCCTTAAAGTACCTGCAAAGAAATCTTAGGCGGTACAAAAAAATTTATGTATGCGGCCATTCGAAGGGATCAAATCTTGCCCTCTATGCGGCATGCTTCCTTTCAGACAAGGAGCTTGCCAGGGTCAAGGCTGTGTACTTAAATGACGGTCCGGGCCTTTGCGAAGAAGTGGTATCAAGGGATCAGGTAAAAAGGATAGACAATATAACGACGGTGATAGTTCCGGAGGATTCCGTTGTAGGAAGAATATTTGAGCCCGATCTTTCAAAGAAGATCATAGTCGAAAGTGTGAATACAGGCCTTTATGCACACTCCATTTATTCATGGAAGATCACAGACAACGAGCTTGTGAGGGCAAAGGATTTCTCAAAGGCTTCCACATTCATAAAGAACAGCCTTGATAAGTGGCTTGAAGGAAAGGACCTTGAGTTTAGAAAAGAGGCTGTTGATAAGATCTTTGGCATCGCAAAGGAAAGCGGTTACGAAAGGCTCAGCGACTTTAAAGAAAACGGCCTTTCGGAGCTCCTTACGGTATTCGCAAAGAAGCTGGGCAGCGGGATTTCAAATATCAATCCGAAGGAACTGCTCCTTGATCAGGTTGAAAATATAAAAGCTAAGATAGTAAAGCCGAAGGCTGAAGAAAAACAGGACTAAGGAATGGCAAAAAACTGGTATAGGCTCGACACGGCAGCTTTGATCTTTCCTGCCATAAAGCGCAGGGATTGGAGCAATGCCTTCAGAGTCTCAGCCACTTTAACTGAAGAGATAGATAAGGACCTTATGAAGAGGGCTGCGCAGGACTTAAGAAAGCGCTTCCCATTCTTTTATGTTTCCCTTCACAGAGGCCTTTTTTGGTATTTCCTTGAGGAAACAGAAGAGGACGTAGAAATAAGGGATGACTTTGCCTACCCCCTAACCTTTATGAGCAGGAAGGAGCTTAAGAAATGCTGCTTTAGACTCCTTGTATACAAGAAGCGCATCGCAGCTGAGTTCTTCCATTCCGTCACCGACGGAACAGGAGGCATAACATACCTGTCCACCCTCCTTGCAAGATATCTTTACTTAAAATACGGTCTTAGCGTAAAACCGGAAGGCCTTGTTAAGGATATTAATGAGGAGCCCCTTCAAAAGGAGCTTGAGGAAAGCTTTTTTAAATATGCTTCGAGCAAGGCTCTCAGCAGGAAGGAGCCCGTTTGCTACAGGCTCCACGGCACCCAGGAAAAAGACGGTTTTCGCCATTTGACAACGGGAATAGTTGACACCAAGGAGCTCCTTGATGCAGCCCATTCCTACAATGTATCAACAAGCGCCTTCCTTGCAGCCGTTATGGCAAAAAGCGTAATAGAACTTCAGTCGGGAGAAAGAAGCAAAAAGAAGCAAAAGTATGTAAAGATCACCATTCCCATCAACTTAAGGAAGCTCTACAAAAGCGAGACTTTAAGAAACTTTACCCTGCTTCTTAATATAGGGGTAGACCCGAGGATGGGAGAATACAGCTTTAAGGACCTTTGCTCATCCATGCATCACCAGCTTAAGGCTTTTAATACACCTCAGTATATGTCCGGGATGATAGCTGCCAATGTGCAGCCCCAAAAGAACATAGTTTTAAGGCTGGCACCCCTTTTCATAAAGACACTTGCCATGAGAGTCGTTTATCACAAAACAGGTGAAAGCGGCGGATGCCTTAACATATCCAATATGGGCCAATTAAATCTGCCAAAGGAAATGGATCCGTACATTGAAAGGATGGAATTCATCATAGGACCACAGATCAGCTATCCCAATAACTGCTCAGTGGTTAGCTTCGGCGGAAAGACATATATAAACATGATAAGAAGCATAAAGGAATCAGAACTTGAAAGGCTCTTCTTCTCAAATCTCGTATCCCTTGGCCTCAGCGTAAGCATAGAAACAAACGGAGACTGAAAATGTACTGTGTAAAATGCGGTGTAAAACTACAGGAAGGAACTGATAAATGCCCTCTTTGCGGCACGCCTGTTTGGAATCCGGAAGGAAAGAAAAAGGAAAGCACCTACCCGGAAAGGCTTCCTATGCACTATATGGAATCTACCATGCCCATAGCGGTAGTAGCTACGGTAATTTGCCTTATGGCCGTATTGGTCCTTCTTGCCGTATGCCTAAACCTCTATGGAACTCTGGCATGGGGCGGATATGCCATATTCGGCATAATGCTTTTCTATGTGCTCTTTTTCCTTCCCCTTTGGTTTAGAAAACCGCCCATAGAGGCAATAGTTCCCATAGACCATTTGGCCATCGGCCTTTTTCTCCTTTTCGTATGCTTAAAGACAGGCGGAAAGTGGTTCCTCAGTTTCGCAATGCCTATTGTACTTGTAAGCTGCCTGGTTCTTACTGCTGCAGTCTGCCTATTAAACACATAAAAAAAGGCCGCCTCTTTATATTCGGCGGACTCTTTATCTTCATGGGATGTCTTACTATGCTGGTGGAGTTTTTCCAGCATATTACCTTTAAAAGCGCTATGTTCAGATGGAGCCTTTATTCCCTCACGGGCTTTGGTATTTTAGGCATATTCCTCATCATAGTCGGAATGGTACCATCCCTTCAGAATTCACTGAAAAGAAGGTTCTTCTTCTAATCACATCTAAAGCCCCTCAAACATATTCTCCATGGTATGCCATCCAAGGACTGCGCATTTTACCCTTGCGGGCATATGGGATACATCGATTAAGGACGATGCTTCCTCAAGCTCTTCTATTTCCTCATCTGATGCATCGCTTTTTATCATGCGTATAAAAATATCAGAAAGTCTTAAAGCTTCTTCCGTTGTCTTGCCGATAACAAGATCAAGCATCATATCGGCAGAGGCTTGGGATATGGCGCAGCCGTCTCCTACATAAGCTCCGTCAACTATTACGCCCTCTTCTACCCTCAGCTTTAAAGTAATATCATCTCCGCAGCTGGGATTAACACCCCTCAGTTCAAAATTTGCCCCCTCAAGTTCATGTTTGTGTGCGGGGTAAAGGTTGTGGTCGTTTATTATCTCCCTGTAAAAGCTATTCTGCATATCCCATTCTCCTCCTTACAAGGCGAAGACTTTCTCCCAGCCTTTTTATCTCTTCTTCCGTATTGTAAAAGGCTATGCTTGCCCTTGTTGTCGACTGAAGCTTTAAATGTTTCATGAGCACCTGAGCGCAGTGATGCCCCGCTCTAACGCAGACGCCGTCGCTTCCGAGTATCTCGGAAATATCATGGGGATGTATCCCTTCCAAAACAAAGGAGAATATGCCGTGATGTTCATCTGCATCTCCTGACCCTATGATCCTCAAATGTGGAACGGATGAGAGCTCCTCAAAAGCCAATCTTCCAAGTTCTCTTTCCCTTCTTTGTATCTCATCGAATCCCAAGAGCTTGTAATAATCGATGGCTGCTTTAAGCCCTGCTGCTCCTGCAGCATTCACGGTACCCGCTTCAAACTTATGGGGAAGCTCGGCCCAAGTCGAATCATCTCTTTCCACAAACTCTATCATCTCTCCTCCATATAGGAAAGGAGGCATTTTCTCAAGAAGCTCCCTTTTCCCATAAAGGACTCCTATGCCCATGGGTCCGTACATCTTATGTCCCGAGAAAGCGAGAAAATCCACATCAAGGTCCTGCACATTAACGGGCATATGGGGAACGCTCTGCGCCCCGTCGCAGACAAATACGGCTCCTGCTTCATGGGCTATGGCTGCATATTTCTTGATGTCGTTTTCTGTTCCAAGCACATTGGACACCTGAGTCATGGAGACAAGCTTTGTTTTTGAAGAAAGGGCCTTATTAAAGCTCTCATCTGTTATTCTGCCATCATCACCGCACTCTACCCACTTTATAACAAGGCCCTTTCTTTTTGCCAGCTGCTGCCAAGGCACTAAGTCGCTGTGATGTTCCATGACCGTAAGAACGATTTCATCTCCCGGAGAAAGGAGGCTTCCGTAGCTGTAAGCAATAAGGTTAAGGCTTTCAGTCGCATTCCTTGTAAATACTATTTCCTCGCAGCTTTTTGCCCCTATGAACTCACGTACTGCTTCCCTTGCCCCTTCATATACATCCGTAGCCCTTTGGGAAAGCTCATAAAGTCCTCTTAAGGGATTTGCGTTATACCTGCTGTAAAACTCAAGCTCTGCATCTATGACGCTTTTGGGTCTCTGAGTCGTCGCGCTGTTATCAAGATAGGCAAGTCTGGAATTTTCCCATATGAGAGGAAAGTCTTTTCTTATGTCGTCTATATTCATCCTATTCTTTCCTCCAGGGCTTCTCTTAGTTTATCGTCAGGTATTTTATTTATTACGGAAGTAAGCTTTGCCCTTGAAAGCATAATAAGAGCCTCATCTTCGCTTATGCCTCTTGAATTCATGTAATATATTATCCTCTCATCGGCCATGCCTATGGTGGCTCCGTGATTTCCTTCCACATCTTCTTCAGAGCAAAGAATTACGGGTACGCTCTTGTTTACTACGCTGTCAGAAAGAAGCAGCACATCTTCTGTTTCATTTCCCACAGAACCTGAAGAGCCGTTTCTAAAATCAATGGTTCCCCTCATGAGCTTTTTAGCATTTCCGTCAAGAACGCCGGACGCCTTTATGGCGCTTTCTGTCTGTTTCCCCACGTGAAGAGCTTCGCAATTTACATCAAAAAGCTCATCATCCTTTAGACTGTACCCTATATCTGCCGTAAAGCTGCTCTTTTTTCCTTCAAGGGATACGGAGCAGTTGTCATAGGTCTTTTTCCCTCCGAGGACCAGTCTGTACCAATGGAAGGCAGCGCCGTCCCTGCAGTTCACTTTTATATCAGTCACTGCACAGTCCCCATCCTCGCTTATCTGAATGAGATCAAGGCTTGAATTCTTTTCAAGACATGCCTTTATTTCAAGAAATGCTGAGCCTTTTTCAAGAACCAGAGTTTCGCTTTCTCCCTCAGCTACATTTATGACTTTTTCTTCAGCTTCCGGCAGATCGAGTTTTGCTCCTCCCATCCTAAGCCATGAGAATGTTTCGGAAAGAGGTTTGTTAATGACTTTTTCCATTATCCTATGGCTCCTTTCATTTCTATTCTTATGAGATTGTTCATCTCCACCGCATATTCAAGGGGAAGCTCCTTTGAAACATTTTCTGCAAAGCCGCTGACTATCAAGGCCTTGGCATCATCCTCTGTCAAGCCTCTGCTCATGAGATAAAAGACGGCTTCATCGGATATTCTTCCTATCTTTGCCTCATGTCCGATATCAACTTCGCTTGTATGTATATCCATGGCAGGAATAGTATCGGACCTTGACTCTGAATCGAGCATTAAGGATTGACATGATACGGATGATTTGCTCCCCTTTGCTTCCTTTGAAACTACGACTGCACTTCTGAAGGTACTGGCTCCGCCGCTCTTTGATATGGATCTTGTATTTACAACGCTGGTCGTATTTTTTGCATTGTGAACGACCTTGCATCCCGTATCAAGGTCTTGTCCCTCGCCTGCAAAGGTTACGCCTGTAAATTCGCATCTTGCGCCTTCTCCTGCCAGGATCGACATGGGATAAAGGTAGGATACATGAGATCCGAAGGATCCCGATACCCATTCGATCTTTCCGCCCTTTTCCACTCTTGCCCTCTTGGTGTTCAGGTTGTACATGTTCTTAGACCAGTTTTCTATGGTTGAATAGCGAAGGGATGCATTTTCAGAGACAAAGAGCTCTACACATCCTGCATGAAGATTTGCAACATTGTACTTAGGCGCCGAACAGCCCTCTATAAAATGAAGGTTTGCACCCTTATCGACTATGATGAGGGTATGCTCAAACTGGCCGGCTCCCGGAGAATTTAGTCTAAAATATGACTGAAGAGGAATCTCAACAGACACTCCCGGAGGTACATATACGAAGGAGCCTCCTGACCATACGGCTCCGTGAAGAGCTGCGAATTTGTGGTCTGAAGGCGGTACCAACTTCATAAAATGCTCTCTTATCATGTCTGCGTATTCCCCGTGAAGGGCACTCTCTATGTCCGTATATATGACTCCCTGCTGGGCTACCTCGTCCTTGATATTGTGATATACAAGCTCAGAATCATACTGAGCTCCTACGCCCGCTAAAGACTCCCTTTCAGACTGGGGGATACCGAGCCTTTCAAAGGTATTCTTGATATCTTCCGGAACGTCATCCCAGTCACTGTGCATCCTTTCGGTATTGGGCCTTACATAGGTGACTATATTCTCCATATGAAGACCTTCAATGGATGGTCCCCAAAGGGGCATTTCCATTTCTTCAAAGATTTTGAGAGATCTGAGTCTAAAATCCAGCATCCACTGGGGATCTCCCTTTTCCTTTGATATCTGTCTTATGATATCTTCCGTAAGACCGCTTTGTACCTTGTAACTGTCCTTATCCTCGTAGCGAAAATCATAAAAGGAGCGGTCTACATCTTCGACGCGTGTTTTTTCTCCGCTCACCTTTTATCCTCCTCAAAGGGCGCAAAGCCCTTTTCCTCAACAAGGTCTATGAGTTCTTTTCCTCCCTCTGCGACTATCTTTCCGTTTACAAGAATGTGAACCGCATCTACGCTCAGGGCTGAAAGAATTGCAGCATTGTGAGTTATGATGAGAAGGGAGGCAGATTTGTCCTTTTGGAATTCCTCAACGCCTCTTGAGACAGTTCTTACCGCATCTACATCAAGACCGGAATCGGTCTCGTCGAGAATTGCAAGGGTCGGCTTAAGAAGAAGCATCTGAAGGATCTCAGCCTTCTTTTTCTCGCCGCCTGAAAAGCCTACGTTAAGATCCCTTCTTGCATAAACGGAATCCATCTGCAGGGTTTCAAGAACCTTCTTTACTTCCTGTCTAAAGTCCCACGCTCTAATTTTTTCTCCTGTCTTTTGCTCAAGAGCTGAGCGTGTAAAGTTTTCAAGGGATATACCGGGAACTTCAATGGGGTTTTGGAATGAAAGGAAAAGGCCCAGTTTCGCTCTTTCGCTTACGGAAAGATCCGAAAGGTCCTTATCCTCAAATATCATCGTTCCCTTTGTGACTTTGTATGCGGGGTTTCCCATGAGAACGCCTGCAAGGGTAGACTTGCCTGCACCGTTGGGACCCATGATGACATGGGTTTCGCCCCTCCCTATGGAAAGGGAAATATCATGAAGAATTTCCTTATCTTCAACTGATGCTGCTAATGATTCTATCTTAAGTATCGTGGCTGACAATTTTGATGCCTCCTTTATCTGCACTGCAGGTAATTTTAATACCATTTACCTACTATGTCAAGCCAATCGTCCACGGATGATTCTCAAATTGGAAACGATACTTTCATAGAACAC
>CAZALQ010000016.1:4277-16411 GCA_964485605.1 uncultured Oscillospiraceae bacterium | reverse complement strand
ACCGTTTAATTACGGATACAGCCGTATTTTCCGAAGGAAATGTAGATATAATTCCGGGACGTATAGGAATGAGCTTAAAGATCATATTTTACGTCTATATGATTAAAAAGATGGATTCAAGGTTTGCCATCTTGATTCTTCCCGGGATTGTTCTTGTAATGTTCTTTTCCTATGTATTCAGAAGTCATCTTAAAAAACTTCATAAGGATGTGCGTGATAAGGACGGAGCATTAAGGGTTTTCTTCCAGGAAAGAATAAGCAGCCTTATGGTGGTAAGGAGCTTTTCTTCTGAAGAAAAAACCGAAGAAATGGCTCAGGAAAAGATGAATGAACATCTTAAGTCAAGGATGGCCAGAAACAGGTTTTCAAATATATGCAGAAGCGGTTTTTCGATTGCTATACAAGGTCTTTACCTTTGCGGCCTCATTTACTGCAGTTATCGTATTTTTAAAGGCAGCATGACTTTTGGAACTCTTGCTGCAATCACTCAGCTCATATCTCAAATTCAATTCCCATTTGCTAACATAACCGGATATCTTCCTAGGTATTATGCTCTTCTTGCAAGTGCCGACAGACTTAAAGAGATTGAAGGATATAACGATGAAACTATTGATGGTGATCTTAAATTTGGAGATGTTAAAGACTTCTATTCAGGTAAGTTTGAATCTGTATCCCTTAAGAATGTAGACTTTACATACACACCTGCTGCAGATGATGATAAGAACAATCTTCCGGCCAGCGTCAGCAATGTTTCATTACATATCAATAAAAATGAATATGTTGCCTTTACAGGTGAGAGCGGATGCGGAAAGTCAACTGTACTCAAGCTCATAATGGCTTTGTATAAACCTGATAATGGTTATTGTATCATTAGATTTGATAGCAAAGATGAAGTCTTAAGTTCGAAATACAGAAAACTATTCGCATATGTACCTCAGGGTAATATGCTGATGAATGGCAGTATTAAGGAGATAGTAAGTTTCTCATCAGATGATGCTGATATAGATAGGATCAATCTGGCTCTTAAGATAGCATGCGCTGAAGGCTTAGATACAACGGTTATAGAAAATGGCAGTGGTTTTTCGGAAGGTCAAATGCAAAGGCTTGCCATAGCCAGAGCAATTTATTCTGAACATCCTATACTTCTTCTTGATGAGTGCACCAGTGCTCTTGACAGCGCCACAGAGGCAAAGCTTCTTGAGAATCTTAAGGTAATGCAGGGAAGAACAGTTATCATAGTGACACACAGGAGCGCTGCTCTTAGTATTTGCGATAGGGTCCTCGAGTTCACGAAACAAGGGATAATAGAAAAATGACACCAGACAGAAACAACATAGATCTGCTCGTATATCTTTGCTCATGTGCTGTAAAAGGCGCGGCACCTGATAAAGACCGCCTTTATCAGGCTGATCTTGATGAGCTGTTTTTCCTTGCAAGGAGACACAAACTTGCGGCGACTGCTGCTGTTTCAGTAGCGAAAACCGGGATTGTTGATGATGTTTTTTCAAAAGCGCTTATCAATGCTATCAGGAAAAGGGCGCTGTTCGATACAGAGCGTACGGCAATATTGAATGCATTCGAAGAAAAGGGTGTTTGGTATATGCCTCTCAAAGGTGTGGTCATTCAAGACCTTTACCCTATATACGGCATGCGTGAGATGGCTGATAATGATATCCTTTTCGATAGTTCCAAAGTTCGGGTCGTAAGAGAGATCATGGAAGCTCGAGGCTTTGATGTTGAACAATTCGGTACGGGCGCCCATGATGTTTATTACAAAAAACCTGTCCTGAATTTTGAGATGCACAGGATGCTCTTTTCAAAGAGCAACGGAGAGATACTGAACAAGTATTATGACGATGTCTTTGCATTGCTCGTTAAAGACGAAAATAACGGGTTTGGGTATCACCTCAATAATGAAGATTTTTATGTATACTTCGTCAGTCATGCATACAAGCATTTTCACAATTATGGTACCGGGCTTAGGACACTTCTGGATATATACGTTTTTTTGAAGCACTTTCAGGATCTTGATTGGGACTATATTGGGACTGAAACGAAAAAACTTGAGATATCAGAGTTCGAAAATACAATCAGGGGCCTTTCGCTGAAGTTGTTCGATGATGAACAGCTCAATGAAAAAGAGCAGGAAATGTATGATCTTATAGCTGCTGCAGGTGTCTATGGTAATGTTGATACGAAAGTTATCAATGCCCTTGGAAAGGAAAAAAGAAGCGTTAAAGATAAGCTGAGTTACGTTGTAAAAAGACTCGGAGTTCCGATCAGCGAAAATAATCCGAACTACGAAACTTTTAAAGGAACTTATCCTGTTTTCTATGAACATAAGATCCTTCTTCTGTTTCTTCCTATCTATAGACTATATAGAGCTGCCACAATAAGAAGATCCCGCGTTTTAGCCGAACTATATGCAGTTATCAAGCAGGGGGATTCGGATCCAAAAAAATAGTTTTCTTTGAAATCAATATGTATTTTGACGTGCCTTATCATAAGGTGCGTTTTTTGTTGTATTTTTATATGATATTTCCATTTTTGGATTTTTGTGATTTATCGTGCCAGTGCTTATTGTTTTTTTAACATGTGTGTAATATACTTTATGTAGTTGGTAAAGATTCGCCAATTTATTTTATTGTGTGGAAATATTAGTTGCTTTCTTCGTATCGAAGGAATAGATGATTGATTTTATTCGTTCAAACTCAATATATTTAGCAGTGATAATCGGAATAATCATAGGCATTCCTGCAATGAGAGTATATGAAGAGAAAGAGTCTAAAGATTCTTTGTATATATAGGTCGTGAGACCAAATAAATCGCATAAAAACAATAATCGAGGAAAAAATGATTAGGCAGGTATTGAAAAGATTCACAAGTTTATTATTGACATTAATATTAATTATGTCTTTTATTGAGTATTTCCCACAGGATATATTCGCATACGAGATACCTTCGTCGGCGTCAAACATTGTTGATTCAGCAAGCAGCCTTGGAACAGATGATGTTTATGCATACACCGAAAAAGAATTGGAGGATAGTCAATCAGTCGCAGAGGTTAAGGCAGCAGGGGACGATCCTTTACAAGCCGTGGCAACAGTTACTACCGGAGGTAGCGTCTCCTCGTATGTAGAAATTGATTCGACATATACTCCGTCAGGATATACTTCGCGAACCACAGGCACAAGTGCCTACACATCTGAACCGGGAAATGATTTTTCTTACCATACAAGCAGAAATGGATCTACTAGCAACTCATATGTTATCACTCCTACAAGTGATTTACCATGGGCAAAGAATTCAGACAGTACCGGTATAACTGGCACATTTACAGATACGGCAGTCAGCGATTACAAAGCTTTCTTTGGTCTTGAAAATGGCGCACTTTGTGCAAAAGAGAACTCAAAGGTGCTTAAAATCCACGCGTTGGAAGATATCAATATTACCTTCGACTTTTCTTCAAATCTGACGATTGATAAATCTGCCGGACAAGGCAATATTATGGAAGGGGTTTATACCCTGAAAACAGCATCTAGCGCCCCGACTATTGCGCAAATCAAAGCTGGAACTGTTTGTTCTAATGCATCAAAAACTGATCTCTCAAAGACGGTCAGTGCAACTGGTAGTGTATCGGAATCCCTTCAGCAAGGGGAATATCTATATATCTATTTTTATGGTTTTTTCAGCAATTATAGTAGCAGCAGTGTAGATAAAACAAAATACACATACACTGCAAGTGTTACTGATTTTGAGATAACTCCTGTTACTGAGAAGTATACATTGACGATCGGAAACTGTGATTGCGCGAACAATCTTATCGGTGTCGGTAAAATCAAGTTGAATGGGATGACTAACACTATTCCTTCCGCGGGAACAGTAGCAGGACTTACCGATGCCCTTAGTGGAACGTCTGTAACACTGTCCGTCAATACGGTGCCGAGCGGTTACTTTCACATCGGGTGGCGGATCAACGGGGCAGGTGTTGTCGAAAAAACCTACGAGATGTCTCTGAACGTCGATACAACAGCGTATGCTCTCTATATACCTGAAGTGACTGTTATAATGGGCAGTAATGGTTATTCAGATGCCACGTATTCATATAAAACTCCTTCAGGAACTACTGTAAGCTCTGCAGATCAATATATTGCCCGAAATTCTAATGCTACAATTTACTATAAAACACTGAATGAAGCATTCAGTGCAAATGCTGTAGTTGTACTTTTGGGCAATATAGTACTGAATGGTGACTTTACGATTCCTAATGGTAAGACTCTCTCGGTTCAGCGTGATTGGACCGACCCAGCAACTTCTGACCTTCAAAACTTAGCAGAAAGTGCTGCTATGAGTATTTTTTCTAAAGCCACTATAAATGGGACGGTTACGGTGCAAGGGAACCTTGTCGCCAGCGGTGTGCAAGGCACAAACGATGGAGTAAATGGGCGTGCCACTGGCGGTGTTGGACAGTTAATTATCAATGGAACTGTAAACGTCGTTTCGGGAGGAAAACTCTGTGCATATGGCATGATTACGGGACCTGGTCAAGTTAACGTAACATCTGGCGGCAATGTCTACGAACTGATGGAGGTTCGCGACATGCGTTCCGTTTACGTACTGCCCACAGTGGCTTCAGGGGGAGCGCTCCTGTTTAATAGCTATTTTGTTAAGACTAATGAAGTGTCTACAACTTACAGCAATGGAAGCAATCTGATTGCCCATTATTATGTTTCGATTAGTGGTATAAAAAGTGGCGGCAATGTCACAGTAATAGGACCGAGTAATGCTCTGTTTAACCTCAATAGTGGAAGCCTGACAAAAACCTTTAGTTCCGCGAGTCCATATAATAACAAGACGATTTTCCGAGCTGAAAGCGGAAGTGATATTCAGTCTGGAAAGTTTTCGATTACGGTTAAAGCTTCAGGCTTTTCAAGAACAATAGATACGTCTAGTTATGAACTTCCAATCAATTATTGTATGGCTATTGAGGTCATGAGTGGCGGAAGTATGACATTGAATTATGATCATAAGCTTCTTCCGGGAGCACTGGTTGATGTTAAAGAAGGTGGGACGTTAACAATCGCAAGCGGGAAGAAACTCGTACTCTATCGTGCTAATGACTATGGTTTTTCCGGTGCATCTAATGCATTTACAGCTTCTTCTTATCCGACATCATTTACAAGACCGATTGGGCTAAGCTATCCCTCAAATACAGCCGCTAATGTTGGTAGCGCCAAGTTGAACGTAGACGGAACGCTCAATGCAATAGGAGGTCTATATGTTACCGACCAGGATAGAGGTAAAACGGCATATAGTAACGGTTATAATTATCTAATTGGTACGGGAACGATCAACATAACCGGGAGCCAGTCAAATGGAACGATCAAGGAATGGATACAGCCAGACAACAATAATGCCTCTAGTACTACTGTTGCATATGTTCCCATCAAGGGTATTACTAACTATGATGCGGCTACGGATGACGGACAGACAGATTACAATTCTCTTTCATCCGGTACTTGGTATGGCTATATAAATGATAATAACGTCAATGTCTGGTCAAAAGACGCGCCGGTGACACTCAGTTATAGTGCTAATGGCGGGACAGGCGATGCGCCCGCATCGACCAGAAAACCATCCGGTATTGCTCATACTATTGCTGCAAACACGTTCTCAACTCCTGAAGGAATGGAGTTCAATGGCTGGAATACGGAAGCAGATGGAAATGGTACAGCCTATGAGGCAGGAACAAATATAGTATTAACCGAAAGTACGATATTATATGCGCAATGGAAGCAGTTGGTATGCGAAACTCATACTGCAGGCGAAGCGGTAGAGGAGAAAAGAGTTGAAGCGACCTGCACAGCAGCGGGACATTATGACTCAGTCGTATACTGCACAGTCTGCGGAGAAGAGATATCAAGAACAGAGGTAGAGATCCCGGCACTGGGCCATGACTGGGGAGATTGGATAGTGACAACAGCGGCCACATGCGAAGAAGATGGACTTGAGAAGAGAGTTTGCAGCCATGATTCTACGCATGTAGAGACAAGAGTCGTCCCGGCAACAGGACATACTGTAGTTGTTGATGCCGCAGTAGCAGCCACATGCACACAGACAGGCTTTACAGAAGGAAGTCACTGCTCAGTATGCGATAAAGTACTGGTTGCACAGGAAGTCGTTCCCGTACTCGGACATGACTGGGCAGAAATCACATATACATGGTCAGAAAACAATACATCAGTAACAGCACTTAAGGCGTGCAACAGAGATCACAGCCACGATGTAACAGAGACGACTTCAGTAGTATCAAGCATAACTACAGAACCGGGATGTGAAAGTGATGGTGTCAGGACATACACAGCAGTGTTTGAGAATGAGTGGTTTGAGACTCAGACAAAGACAGAAACTATATCTGCTTTAGGGCACACTGCAGGAGAAGCAGTAAGAGAGAATGAAGTAGCGGCTACCTGCGAAGGTGAAGGAAGCTATGACTTAGTTGTCTACTGCAGTGTATGCGGGAAAGAGTTGTCAAGAGAGCATGTGACAGTTGAGGTGCTTGGACATGCATGGGGCGAAGCCACGTATACCTGGGCCGACGATAACAGCAAGGTCACAGCCAGAAGAGAATGCCTCAGAGAAGGCTGTGATCACTATGAGACAGAGACAGTCGATACTGAAAGTGCAGTAGCTCAGGCAGCGACCTGTACACAGATGGGAAAGACGACGTATACGGTAACCTTCACGAACGAAGCATTTGCCAAACAGTCAAAGACCGTTGAGGATATTCCTTTGGCAGAGCATACAGCCGTGGTCGATACAGCAGTAGCAGCCACATGCACAGAGACCGGACTTACAGAAGGAAGTCACTGCTCAGTATGTGGTGAAGTACTGGTGGCACAGGAAGTCGTTCCGGCGCTCGGACATGATTGGGGTGATTGGGCTGTTACAACCAATGCCACATGTACAGAAGACGGTATTGAAACAAGAGAATGCCGGAGAGACCACTCTCATGTAGAAACAAGGGCTATACCCGCGTTAGGACACACTGCAGGCGATGCTGTAAGAGAGAATGAAGTCGCAGCGACCTGCACAGCAGCGGGACATTATGACTCAGTAGTATACTGCAATGTTTGCGGTGAAAAAGTATCCAGGACAGAGGTGGAGATTCCGGCAACAGGTCATACTGTGGTCGTTGATGCAGCAGTGGCAGCAACATGTACAGAGACAGGGCTTACTGAGGGAAACCACTGCTCGGTATGCGGTGAAGTACTTGTAGCACAGGAGATAGCACCTGCTCTCGGACATGACTGGGCAAAGATCACATATACATGGTCAGAAGACAATTTGTCAGTGACAGCACTTAAGGCGTGCAGCAGAGACCATAGCCATGATGTGAAAGAGACGGCTTCGGCAGAGTCCATCATAATTACAGACCCTGGATGTGAAAGCACGGGAGTAAGAAAATACACAGCTGTATTTGAGAATGAGGAGTTTGGGACTCAGACAAAGACAGAGATCATATCTGCTTTAGGACACAGTGTCAGTGAAGCAGTAGAAGAAAACAGAGTGGAAGCTACCTGCACAGCAGCAGGACACTATGATTCAGTTGTATACTGTACAGTCTGCGGTGAAGAGATATCAAGAACGGTTGTGGAGATTCCGGCACTCGATCATGATTGGGTCATTACATATAATTGGGATTATGATCAAAATCTTGTTACGGCACATGCTGAATGTTCAAGAGATGATTCACATATGGTTGATGATGTCGCGGTGATTACAACGCAGGTCACCCAAGAACCGACTTGCGAGGATGATGGCATCAAGACCTATACGGCAAGCTTTACGAAGGCTCCGTTTATTGAGCAGACGAAGTCAGAATCGATCCCTGCGCTTGGCCATGTTTGGAAAGATGCAGTGTATACATGGGCTTCTGATCTCGGCAGTGTAACTGCGACGAGGGTTTGCAGCCGTGACGAAAGCCACACTGAGACTGAGACTGCTTACTCAACGTATTTGATAGTAAAAGAACCCACAGATTCAGAAGATGGTGTTATCAGATATACGGTCAGCTTTAATAACCCTGCATTTGAATCTCAAGAAAAAGACATAGCATTACCTCTTAGATCTGTTGTAGGCATCAGTATGAATACCTATCCCAAGACAGTCTACTTCAGGGGTGAAGATCTGGATGTTTCCAGTGGTTCTATACTTGTCGAGTTTGAAAATGGACAATCCGTAGTTCCTTTGACAGTATCTATGATCAGTGGATATGATCCTTACACTTTAGGAAAACAGACATTGACTGTAACATATGGAGGAGCTGTGACAAGCTTTGAAGTGGAACTCATTCGAAGAGATGTGATCGTCGAAAAGGTTGGAATCAGCACAACGACATATACAGTAAGCGGTAATATCGTGACTGTGAGATATGATCTTCCATGCAGATTGGGCTATATCTCAGAAGGTAAGTACATCACTATAAAAGCTAGTGATAATGGTGATGGCAGTTACTATTTTGTAGTACCTGATGATATCGAACGGGTCACCTTAGTCGTAATAGGTGATGTAGACCAGGATGGTAATGTTTCAGTCGAAGACTGCGAGAAGATAAGAAGATACGTCCTCGAGCGTGAATCATTAGATACATTGCAGATGTTTGCAGGCGATGTTGATCGTGATGGTGAAGTTGCTCTTGCTGATTCTACCAAGATGAAGTCTTGGCTTTCCGGTATAGAAGCTTCTTTCTGGGACTGGGATCTATAGTTTAGGTTATTAGTAGTTCTTGATACTAATTATATAGAATGTAATCAAATAAAGTATAGGAGGTTGAAGTATGAAAAAACGCATACTGGCAATACTGCTTTGTATGATGATGTGTTTGTCATCAATACCTAAAACAGTATTTGCTCAAGTTGGTGAAAACGAACTGGATGCTGTTTTTACAGCAACAGCAGAGCCATCCGTGCTTGAAGAGAGCGATAAGGACCAGTTTGTTGAGGTGACCGTTAAGGCGGATAAGGTAATAACACTCAGCGGAATTCAGGCTGATATCGTCATTCCTGAAGGTTGGTCGATAGAATCTATCACGCACCAGACCTTAGTATATGATGAAAATGTTGTTGAAGTTGGGTCGCCGACCAACAAGGGTCATATAGCTTATCAATCCAAGCTGAGTTCTGAAGCTGAGAATTTTGGCCAGGATACAACCGATACTATAGGGGTGATAACCTATAAAGTGCCGGCAGGAACGTCAAGCGGGACATATACACTAGGTATAGATACGCTTATAATCACCAGCACTGAGAATGGAACAGGAGATCCTTCAACAGTCATATATAATGGGTCTTCTCTTCTTCAGTTCAGCATCAAGGAGAAGCAGGAAGCTGAAGATGACTACAAGTTCAGAGTAAGAGTAAGTTCTGAAGCAAACGACGGAAGTATAGGAAGCGTGACAGGAACTGTATATGCAGACTACAACGCAGATCTTATCTTTGCCGGTGAAAAAGTCAACAGAAGCAATGCGACAGTAGACCTGTGGATGAAGAACGTTGCAAGCCTCGGAGTAACAGACGAAAGACATTACACAAGGCCGATCAGCACGGGACTCAGCGGATCTGATAATGAGCTTTCAACAGTAAAGAGCATGTTCCGGTTCGAAGACGGAACGACTATCACCGGAACAGCCGGTGGCAATACAACAGTCTACACGCTGACTAACGATGAAAATGGCAACGTGCTTGCAACACAAGATGGGAATGCAAGCAGCGTATGGCATGCGATAGTAAACGAAGAGAATATCGAAGCTGATACAAAGACAACTGATGACAGCTATATAGTGATAGCAAAGGGTTCATGGCTTCAGATAGGACAGCACAAGCTCGAGTTCGAAGGTACTGAAGATCTTGTATTGGATGACTTTAGCGATATAGCGGCGATGGAAAACAAGATCAGAGAAGCAGTAGTGCTGACAGATCTTGGAGAAGCTAATGCTATAGCAGATATAAAAGGATATCTTGAGCCCGGAACAGAACTTGCAGTAGGAACGAGTTATGCAAAGCTTCGTAAGGATGTAAATGTAAGGATCGATGTTGAAGGATATGCAGAAGCAGATCTAGCAGATACTTTGATAGGACTTCAGGGAGAGAGCGTAGGGACCAGCGAACTTATCAAGGGCGCGCTTGAAATGATCTTTACAGTCACATCTGAAATGAACGCAACGAACACAAACGTGGAGTTTGAGTTTGGCCACAAGTGGGGTGAACCTACCTATGTATGGTCAGAAAACAACAAGACTGTTACAGCAACAAAGCACTGCAACAACAACGATGACCATGACATCATAGAAGTAGCAGATGTAGTTGAAACAATAGTCGATCCTACCTGTGAAGAAGCAGGCAGCAAGACCTACACAGCAACATTCGAATATGAAGAGTTCGAAACACAGACAAGGCAGGCCGAAGGAGAGGCTGCACTTGGTCATGACTGGGATGAACCTACATGGACATGGAACGATGATCATACACAGGCAACAGCGACATTTGTCTGCAAGAGAGATACAAGTCATGTAGAGACAGAAACAGATACACAGATCGACAGTGAGACAACGGTCAGAGGGACAGAGTATACAGCAGAAGTTGAATTCAATGGAAAGACGTATACAGATAAAGCGTTCGAAGATGACTACAAGTTCAGAGTAAAGGTAAGCTCACAAGACGACAAGCAGGTAGGAAGCGTAACAGGAACAGTATATGCGAACTACGATGCGGACCTGATCTTCTACGGAGACAGCGTTAATACAAGCAATGTAAGCATAGATCTGTGGATGAAGCATGTAGCATCACTCGGAGTAGATGGTTTAAGACATTACGGAAGAACACTTGAAAATACAGGACTCGGAGATACGAAAGTACCGATGAGCTATGTACAAGATCTGTTCAGCGGATTCACGAAGAAATCATATGTACATACAGCAGTCAATGGAGACGAAGCAGAAGTAACATATGAGATCCAGAAGAGTGCAGAAGACGGAAATGTCTATGCAAAGCCTGACACAGAAGATAAAGCAAGAGCTACCTGGCATGCTATCGTAAACGATGAGAATATCGAAGCATCCACAAAGGCGGAAGACAATAGCTACATCGTGATAGCAAAGGGATCATGGCTGCAGGTAGGAAACAAGATCTTAAGATTCGAAAAAGATTCAGAGACTATCACACTTGACAACTTCAATGATCTTGAGGCGCTTGAAGCGCTTATCAGAGACAATGTAGAACTTGCAGATGCAGAAGATACAGCAGAAAAGCTGATAGCATATCTCGAGCCTAATACAGAGCTTGCAATAGGATCCAGCTATGCAAAGCTCAAAGAAGATGCAAAGGTTACCTTAGACATAGAAGAGTATGATGAAGGAGCGCTAGCAGAAGTACTGGAGGGCTTAAGGGATTCCGCAGACGGAAAAACAATAGTCAAGGGAGCAGTACAGGTACTTGGCCAGATCATCACAGCAATGGGTGGCAAGACCACAGAAGTAACGATTGACTTCGGCCATGTATACACAGGAGAGCCTGAGTGGACATGGGAAGGATTCACAAAAGCAACGGCAACGCTTAAGTGTGATAACAACGACGATGAAGCTCACGATCTTAAGCTTGATGGGGCTATCACAAGTGAGGTAACAAAAGAAGCGACATGTACTGAAGCGGGAGAAAAGACCTATACAGCAACAGTCGAATACAACGGTAAGACATATACCAATGTAAATCCTGAGAAGGAAGCAGTAGAAGCACTCGGCCATGACTGGGGCGAACCCACATACACTTGGTCTGAAGATGGTAAATCGTGCGCAGCAGAGAGAGTCTGCAAGAATGATGCAACCCATAAAGAAACAGAGAATGCAGCTATCAGCAGTGAAGTGACAAAACAGCCCACATGCGAGGCAAAGGGTGAGACCACATACACAGCGACCTTTGAGAATGAAGCGTTTGCAACACAGACAAAGGTAGTTGAAGATGTCGCAGCACTTGGTCATGACTGGGATGAACCTACATGGACATGGGTAGAAGATCATACATCTGCAACAGCGACATTTGTCTGCAAGAGAGATACAAGTCATGTAGAGACAGAAACAG
>CAZALQ010000016.1:0-4177 GCA_964485605.1 uncultured Oscillospiraceae bacterium | reverse complement strand
ATACACAGATCGACAGTGAGACAACGGTCAGAGGGACAGAGTACACAGCAGTAGTTGAATTCAATGGAAAGACGTATACAGACACCGTGATCGAAGAGATAGTTACTCATAAAGTAACATTCGATTCAAATGGCGGCAGTGAAGTCGAGACTCAAACTGTTGAACATGGAAAGACTGCGACTAAGCCTGCGGATCCAACAAAGGAAGGATATACATTCATTGGTTGGTTCAATGGTGAAGCTGAGTATGACTTTAATGCAGCTGTAACAGCAGATGTTGAACTTACAGCAAAATGGCAGATAAAGACATATACAGTAAGCTTTAACACTGATGGCGGTAGTGCAGTTGCTTCTCAGACAGTTGAACATGGAAAGACTGCGACTAAGCCTGCGGATCCAACAAAGGAAGGATATACATTCATTGGTTGGTTCAATGGTGAAGCTGAGTATGACTTTAATGCAGCTGTAACAGCAGATGTCAAACTTACAGCAAAATGGCAGATAAAGACATACACAGTAAGCTTTAACACTGATGGCGGTAGCACAGTTGCATCTCAGACAGTTGAGCATGGAAAGACTGCAACTAAGCCGGCGAATCCAACAAAATGTAAATATGTATTCCAAGGATGGTTTAATGGAGATACACAGTATGATTTCACAAGTCCTGTGACATCAAATATAAACCTTGTTGCAAAATGGCAAGATACTATCTACATTTCGGCAACATTATCTCTGAGCGAATCAATAGATATTGTGATGTATATTTCGGATATATCGGATTCAGATCATCCTACAAAGTATACTGTTGAGTACTCATTCGCTGGTGGAAATACTATTACGAAAACACTTGGAAGGGATATATCCATCAATAAAAATGGTGAGTATGGATTTGTAGTTGCAAATTGCTCATCAAAGCAGCTTACAGATACAGTAAGCCTTGTTGTAAAGTATGATGGACAAGTATTAAGAACAGTAAGTAGCTATAGTGCACAGACATATTGTAATAACACTATTAGAAAGCATCCGAAAGAGGGTGATCAAGTAGCGGCTCTTTGCAAGGCTGTGCTGGAATATGGTGCAGATGCACAAGTATTCTTCGATAACTATAATGCTGATAAAATGGCTAATAGTGTGTATAACGACACTGCCAAGGTTGCATCTATAGTGATACCAGATAATTGGCCTATCACGGTTAGTGGAAAAATGGCTAATGCAGGACTTTCAGGAGCATCTGTAACACTTGATCTGAAATCAAGAACGGAACTCCTATTCTATCTAACACCAAGTGGAAATAAAGTGGCATCAGATTATACTATCAAAGTGAAAGATTTGAATCTTAATAAAGATGCTGATTTCGTGGTCTCAACCGATAGCGATGGAAGAGTGGTTGTTAGAGTTCTAGGTATATATGCAAAATATCTCGGTCATATGTATGAACTAAGTGTTACAAACGGTGGCAATACGTTTAAAGTATCATATTCACCTATGACATATGCACATAACAAGAGCATTAATGGTGGTAACAATCTGAAGACTTTGATGAAGGCGCTATATAACTATGCTCAAATAGCCGAAAACTTCTTTGACTAAGTGTTTAGCTTTTAAAGAGTATTATTCTAATCTGAAGAGTGTCGGGGAAATAGTCCCTGGCACTCTTTTTGTATTGACTTTTTCAGGAAATATAGAATAGTATCAGTAGTAGAGTTTTTCTATTATGTTATGAGGATACGCTATGTTTGTTGATGCAATTGAAAAGGTGAGTGGGTTTACAAGACCCATTATGTTTATTACAAGGAACTATAACTCCAGTGAGATTATTCCCGGCCTTGGCACTTTGTTTTTCGTCAATGGTGACGGGGTTGCTGTTACATGTAAGCATGTAGCCAATATGATGCTGAATGCCGATAAGGTTAATGCTAATTATGCTGCCTTTAAGAAGGAAAGAGGAAGCCTTAATGCTGCAAATGTTTCAGCTGTATCAAGGGGGCTTAAGATTCTTGAAAAGAAGTATAATTTGTCTACCGATAAAGCGGCAAATGTGAAGGTGAACTTTCTTGATGTGCCAAGTCCATTTACGGGATTTACGGTGCATATGCATCCAAAATTTGATCTTGCGGTAATTAAGTTTAATGGGTTTACAGATCTTAACTATATTCCGGATGATATATACCTTTTAGGTGACAGCAGCAAAATTAAACAGGGGAAGAGCCTTTGCAGACTGGGTTATCCGTTCCCTGAGTTCTCAAACTTTGTATACAATAAAGAAAAGGATGATATTGAGTTTACAGCGGATCATGCTGCAGTTCCAAGGTTTCCTATAGACGGCATAGTGACAAGGCATATTATGAATAAAGAGGGTGAGCTTTTCGGGATAGAGATGAGCACTCCGGGTTTAAGAGGTCAAAGCGGAGGCCCTTTATTTGATAAAGACGGGGTAATATACGGCATGCAGTTTGCGACCCAGCATCTTCATCTTGGTTTTGATATGGAAAACATACAGATGGACCTTAACGGGAAGAAAAAACTTATTAACAATCAGCCTTTCCTCCATGTAGGGCAGTGCCTTCATATAGACATTATAAAACGCTTTTTGGATTCTTTAGGTATTGAGTATAGAGTTAAATAGTTTTGGAATCAGATATGATGGAAGGAAGCATTTCTTCAAAGTATAAAATATTATCGGGCAGCAGTTTAAAGCTTATTGCTTTGATTGCCATGATCATAGATCATGCAGCATATCATATATTGGCTAATATGGCTTTTGCCATTACGCCTCTTTTTAGCATCGGATCTATAGCTGTTACCGTTTATTGGATATGCAGGAAGATTGGAAGAATCGCATTCCCTATTTACGCATTTCTCATATCTGAAGGCTATCTTCATACCCATGATCAAAGAAGATATGGTTTAAGTCTTCTTGTATTTGCCTTTATTTCGGAGATTCCATGGAACCTTGAGCATACGGGAGATATATTTCTGCCTTCGTCTCAAAACGTTTTCTTTACTCTTTTTCTTGGTTTTCTTGCCATTTGCTTTTGTGAGAACTGGATGGCGGATAGAGATATAAAAGACTTAGTACTTCTTACCGGTATATTTGCAATAGCATATTTTCTAAAAGCAGATTACGGAATCAGAGGCGTAGGGTTTATCCTTCTTGTTCATGTGCTTAGGGGCATTAAACCTGCACAGGCGCTGATCGGATGCAGTATATTTACAAATAACGCACCGGCGATATTAGGTGCTTTTCTCCTCATTAACGGCTATAACGGGAAGAGAGGCTTTATCAATACAGCGTTTGAAAAATATCTGTTTTATGCAGCATACCCACTTCATATACTGGTCATATGGCTTATTAAGAAAAATATACTGGGATGGTAATATATGAAGAAAATGTGAAATAAGAAAAATTGTTAGCACTCAGGCTTGACGAGTGCTAACAATGGTGGTATAACATAATTGTCCTTAGGAGATAGGGATAGAAAAGAAAAATATATAGGGCAAAGCCCTAAATGATATAGGAGGCAAAATTATGTTATATCCAAGCATTTTTAGAAACGATTTATTTGATGATATTTTTGATGACTTTATGAAACCGGCTGCACCACAGCGTGCTAATTTCTTTAATCAGTCTGCAGTAATGAAGACGGATATTAAGGAATATGAAAATTCTTATGAACTCGATGTTGAACTTCCTGGAATGAAGAAGGAAAACGTAAGCGTAGAGCTTAAGGATGGAGCTTTGGAGATCAAGGTTACTTCTCAGGTAGAAAACGATGATAAGGATGAAAAGGGTAAATACCTCAGAAGAGAAAGATTCTACGGAAGCTGCAGCAGATCCTTCTATGTAGGAGAAGATGTAAAGCAGGAGGATATCAAAGCTAAGTTTGAAAACGGTATCCTGGCAATAACAGTTCCGAAGATCGTGGAGCAGCCAAAAGTAGAACAGAAACAATATATAAGCATTGAATAAAGGGTGAGGGATTCACTTCATAAGCTTTCTTTCTAAAAAATAATACAGCATAATGAGAAAACCGGTCTTTCGACCGGTTTTTTCGTTGGTTTGTTTTGACACCCGGAGAGAGTGCTTTTGCTTTTCCTATCCCATGGACAGGTGGGTTTTCTGCTCTTAATCTTCTGTCTTCCGCTGATAAAAGTGCGGCCTGACATAATGATGAAGT
>CAZALQ010000015.1:17504-17739 GCA_964485605.1 uncultured Oscillospiraceae bacterium | reverse complement strand
TTCCAATAAGTCCCGGAAATATATCTACATATCCATCGGCAACAACGGCTGTATCCGTACTTAAACGGTTAACCCATTCTGCAGAATGAACATTCTTAATCTGGGTGAAATCTTTCGTGAGAATCTCATGAAACAGTTTTTTCTTAAATGTATTCTCAAATCTGGTTCTGGAAAACTCAGCAAGCCATCTAATCAAAGCATTGACGGCAATTTGAGTTATCACAACAGAAATGAT
>CAZALQ010000015.1:13824-17494 GCA_964485605.1 uncultured Oscillospiraceae bacterium | reverse complement strand
TTTTTTATGCTGTGCGGCGGAGCAACGCTAATTACGTCTTTCTTCTTTAAGCTTGCCATTTATATTTCCTTCTACTTCATATTTCTTCTAGCTTTGTTAAAACTCATTGGGCATATCTTATCTTCCTATAAAAAGCTCTTTTTCCCCTAAAGTAGCGGAATCTATGAGATCTCTCATAAGCATAGCAAAGCAAACAGCAGCTGCTGATCCAATACCGTTTGCTGCTGCCAATACCCATATATATGCTTTCTTTTTTCCGATTATCCTGCCAGCCCAGACAAGACCTTCGTCTACTTTAAAGCCCTTCTTATCCATCTTTTTATCTTATCCCGTATATAGAAAACAGGTCTTCTGATAAACAACAAATCTGTCCATATATGAACATATATCATATATCCAAGTTCATCAGTTTTGTGCCATTTACCCTTGCGGCAAAATTCAGTCACTATACCCTTGATCTGGTCTTCCTTTACATGCTCAAGCGACCAACAATTATCACCGCATATTATATATTCGTCAGGATCTTTTCGAATAACCCTGTGAACGACTCCCTGGTCCTCTCCCCTTATGTACATCACAATATCGTACCTTTTCGGAGCATGTGATAATTTTTCAATCCTAAAGACGTCTCTACCGCTCTTTATCATAGGTCTCATGCTGATGCCTTCCGGATTGCTTAGATAAAGACCATCTCTTTCAAGTAATTCAAGCTGTTCTTTACCCATGCTATTTACTCCTCATTGTCTCATATGCAAGCTTTGCTGCTTCAATATCCATATTGCAATGAAGTATATAGAAATCGCAAAGACCAAGTAGTTTATTAAGCAAAGCAAGGGTTTTAACTGCACCTTCACTTGTCTCAGTATTGTATGTCTGCTGATAAATCATAGGAAATGCTTCATCGGAACCTATCTTTTCAATGCTGTTCTTTTCTGCCCTTTTTAATATGCAAATTGCCTTAACAGGAGCTGACATATTAGTGCTTAGGTGATGCTTTCCATCATAAGGAGTACCATACACAATTGCCCTGGAACCAGTTATCTTAATCAGTGGTTTATCATCATTGATCATTACAACTTTATCCCCGAGCAGCTTTCTCCAAAGGGCAGTGTGAGTAGATTTACCTGTACCGCTTAATGCTGTAAAGATAAATGCCTCACCGTCTACACAAACAGTTGAACCATGAAAAAGGAATGTATCATAATCAAGCATCTTAGCAGCTATCTTTCGATAAACTGCAAGGCTTTCCAGATAGCCATCGCTGTAGTTAATAATACTTTTCCCTTCTTTCAGGCAAGCTTCTTCATACCGCATACGCTCTTTATCAATATCATCTTGAAACGTTTCTACGCTAAAATCAGCTGCTCCTTCCGTAAGATAATCCTTACAAAGATTATGTACTCTTGGAAAAACAGATTTAATATGAATATTCTTATTTCCTATGCGATATGTATTTTCCACTATTCTGAAATCAGTCCTGCATCTCTTAACTTAGAGACAACACTTTCAACGCCTCTTCTTGCAGTTTCCTCATCAACGCCATCATACTCATTAAGAATATTGTTTACAACCTGATCCGGAGTCAATCCATCTACTAAAGCACTGCAAATTTCCTTGCCGGTTTTATTCAAACGGATGACAATACGTTTTGCAGCATCTCCAACCGGAACGGCAACAAAACCGTCTCCCATTTCAGCAAAAACAAGATTAGTATTAATTTTCATATCTATATTGAGCCTTTCTTTTTATACTTATTATATTCAGCTAAAATTCGCCTCTCTAAATCCTTTTCTCCACGCATTCTAGTTTCAGGATCGCAGCTCGTCCTCGCATAATCGCACTTCTTCAGCATTCTACATCTTGGATACAAAGGACATTCTTCACATTCATCGAATTTTGGAACAACCTCTTTCCAACTATTTATCATTTCCAAATCATAATCATCACTATAAATACTTCCAATTAGGTTGGTTTCGCTATAATGCTGACACTTACCGATTTTTCCATCAGGCAAGAGGACCTCAGATGAATCACTATCTGCAGCACAGAGGTTGAGTTTAAGCTTATCCTCTAATGGAGCAATCTTACCCATGCCATATCCATTTATCACATCTAGCAGTGCTTCATATTCTTCGAATTCCTGCACACTACTTTCAAATGAATGGATTTTCCCTGCTATAGGCTTAAGAAGTGCTGCATAGACATGATAGTTACTATAGTCCTTCAACTCTTTCGAAAGAAATTCTACAAGTTTATGCATATCCTTGGCATTATCATGATCAACATTTAATCGTATCGTCACATATATGTCATTCTTTAATACACTCTTAATATTTCCAATTACTCTTTCAAATGCATTTGGATCTTTTTCTATGTATGCTTTTGTTTTCTGATATATATCTTTGGTTCCATCAATGGTAATTTGAACTTGCTTCAAATTCCATTTTTCTTTTGCAGTTTTGCACGTTTCTTCATCAAGGTAATATCCATTGCTGATCATTTGAGAATGAAATGGAATACCTTTATCTCTTAAAGAATCCGAAATAATATCTATAACTTTCTTGTTATATAGTGGCTCTCCTCCAAACCAATGAAGACTCACTTCATTTCCATTGCACTGCTTTACTATGTAGTCTGCTGTATCATATGCAATTTCTTCAGACATAGAAGTCCTTTTTCTGCCCAGCTCATAACAATAAAAACAGCGAGCGTTGCAATCCATTGTAGTTAGAACAGTAAAGGTTGTTTTGGGTCTGTTGTCAGCATTTAAACTTTTTGCTAAGTTGAATATATCATCAGCAAGTTTATTTTCATTAAACAGAACTGGTACATACAATCCATATTTTATCAATTCAGAGAGATTCTCGTTTATTGATTCGTCTTTTTTTATCAGAATTAGCATTCCCGTAAGAGTATTGTAAATAAGAGTACCTTCATCACATGGCACGCTAATACTGTTTTTTGTTAACCGATAATCAACATTATCTTCACGGCTTTTAAATCCTGAAAGGCTCAAAACAATGGGTATTGCTGGCTTAATTATCTTCATATCTTATACATAAAATAGGCGGCAAACGAAAACCGCCTGCCGCTTAATTGACAAAACTATTTACAAATAACTAACTCAACCTTTAAATCAGCAAAGTATAAACTATTGTAATACAACAATCCCTTAGCCAGCTATTGGATCTCTGTCTGTTATTTCAGTTCCCTGTCCTGTGCAAGTAGATGCCTCAACAACGTCAGCATTTACGAGTTCAATAACTTCTACTTTTGGTTCTTCAAACTTCATAAAATTACCCTCCCGTTTAATATGCGGCTTCATCTCTTTAATCCACCACACAGATATCAATATAATCTATACATGGTATAATACACCCAAAATACTATTTAGTCAAAGAATTTTTCAGAAATATTGTAATAATTATACAGTGCTTTCATCATATTTTTTAGACTATTGCCACCTGTGTTACTTTTATTGTATGCATATGTCATTGGCGAATACCTAACCTTATATGTGTCACTGCCATTTGAAATACTAAGTTCATACATATGTCCTAAGTATTTTGCATATATACCTTTTATTTTTACCGCAATTGACCCGTCGGGTTGCATTTGCTTTGTAATTTCTGAAGTATAATTTAAATTCACATCCTTAACACTAATCCAA
>CAZALQ010000015.1:10058-13814 GCA_964485605.1 uncultured Oscillospiraceae bacterium | reverse complement strand
CTCATCGACGCGCATCACGCGCACGCCGCCGCCGTAGCGGCTCTGGGTCGCGTCCACGGTTTGGGCTCCCGTTGGAACTAAGTAGAATATAACTTCCGTACGCGAAACCATATCCAATGTAGCACTTATTGATGAAATTCCAACGTTCAATTTATTACCTTCTGATGACGAAGGCCAATTATTGGGAATCACAATTGATGAAACATTTGCTGTATCATTATATACTGAATTCGCCATATTATCTACATTATAGTTATCAAAGAATATCTGTGCATCCGCGCCTAATTCAAGAACCGCTCTACAGAGAGATGCAACGGGGTCTCCTGGTGCAGGGTGTTTTGAAATAGTATTATTACAATACTTTTGAACACTATAATCTGATACAACTTTTATTACTTCATTATCATACTTTAAAACCAAATGAACCGTATCCGTCATTTGTTTAGCTGCACACTCAGCTACTATTATAGGATATGATCCATCCGGACGAGGATAAATATCAACACCTAAAGTCTTTATTATCTTCTCACCATTTGCAAATGAATACTCAACCGTATACTTTGATACATTAATGTTATCTGATAGGTTTGAAATGTACATAATAATGTCTATCGACTCGGCAAGCGATAATGTGGCTGAAATATCAGCGCTTTGTGCCTCACTGGCGTTTTTTGTAACCCTATATGGTATATAGAATTTTAACCAATCATTTCCGTTAAAATACTCTGAAGGTGATCCATAGAACTCCGGACTAAAACTGTTTCCATTGCAGTAATAGTTATAAATTGCAAGCTGGTAACCACCCGTCCGATTAAAATAACAGTATTCATCTGCATTTAGTTCAACAGCAAGATAGTAGGTTTTGCCCATTTCAAATGTGCCATTGAAGGTATAATACTCTCCATCTTCCTTAGTACACCACTGTAAATCTTTTGTACTGATAGAGTAACCATCCCCGTCAACGCCTAAATAGGAGTACTTATAGTCTGATGCTTTGTTTCCGGCATATGCCTCTGGCATATTATCAATTTTAATATCACGAATCACTCCTTCGATTATAACCGTAGCATTAACACTGACCGGCACTGCTCTATGTTCTACATCCTGGAATATTACAGTGGTCGAATACACCCCCGGATCAAGGTCTGTGTCTATACGAAGAGTTCTTGTAAAAGATTCACCCGGAGCTATACTCAACGGCATATCCACTTCCCATGTATCAAACACCGGATTACTGCATGTAAGTGACCCACCGTCGTCATCTTGAAGTATTAATACACCTTCTCCAGTATTCGTAACCGTTATATCTACACCATAGTCATACCATCCATACCCCATTTCCATTCTTGTCAGTGGAATTTCATCCGGAGTTATTTCGGCTGAATAAATCAAATCACGCCAAACCGCTCTAAGTGTAATATCTTGAGGTATAGAGAAATACTCGTACGGAAAAATATTCCCCCATGCAGGATACTGTGGGCATTCCCAATGGTCAAAGATCTTTCCGTCCGGCGCCGTGAAAGAACACTCCGGGAACACAAAGCTTTGGCCTTTCTTTACGATACCCTTTCCCATGGTGCCACTTCCGCCATTGGCATCATATGTAACATACCAATAATCAGAGACGTCACCTAATACCGCTCGTTTATACACATCCAAAGATCCGGCCAGCGACGCGCTTCCTCTATACCATCTAATGTCATCCGGTTCAGCTCCGTTGACTGTTATCGAAGGAAAAACAGAAGTATTGAAGACATAACCATGATATTCTTCAATATTAAAGCAAAAATAGTATTCTTGATCTTCACTCAGCAGCTCAGTGCTGTTTTTTAAACTGATATACCGGTCTCCACTCCTATATGTAAGATATACATAGCCTTGATCGATGTAAGATCCCTCACCGATCGGTGCGTCGTCAAGAGCTGCAACGAGCGCATCTGTAACATCTTTTCCCGTTGTATTTGTGTTCAGCACAACGGCAGATTCGTCATAAACGATCGAAATACTCTCAACATAATCGGCAGAAAGGATCGTGATATCTGCTGTATCATATTTTGATGGGTCTTGTTTTGCTTCCGCTTTTACTGTAACGACATTTGCAGTTTCACCTGCAGCAATCCTCAGTGCAGCACCATATGAATTACCACTGACAGTGGTGTCCGGGTCATTATTCCCCGTCACGGTCCATATCAGGTCGTGATAATCAGTACCCTCCACATCAGCATCGATATATATTGAATCATTACGTTTTACTGAACTATTTTCGGGAGTGATCACAACGCTTGAAATATACACAGAATCATCAAGGACCTCTATTTCAGCCGCACCTGATTTGAGCGGATTGAAGACAGATGTTGCCGTCAATGTCAACCATGATGCTGTCTCATCGGAGCCAATGATCACTCTGCCTGAGTTATCGACTCCAGTACTTGCACTGGTGCCGCCCCCAATATTCCAAGTCACAGCGGGCTGAGTTCCGATAACATTTGCAGCAAATTGATATGATTTACCCTTTTGAACTCTTGCCTCTGAAGGTGTGATCTTTACATTCGAAACAAAATCGCCATTTGAGATATATACTCTTTTGTATACATCAACAGACCCTTCGGCATTGGGACTACCACCATACCATCTGACGTCATCAGCTATTTCGCCATTTACATAAGCTGCCGGCAGATTCTCCTCATCCCATTCATAACCCGTTTCATTCTCGATATTAAACAAGAAATAATATTCATTTTCTGCACTGATAGGCTCTGAACTATCCTTTAACCTGATGTATGAAGTTCCCTCTTTTTTCACAAGAAAAGTATAGTTCGTATCATAATACAAACCCTCAAGATCCATATCCACGAGAGATCCTGCCAGAGCTTCAGATATCTCCTTCTCGGTAAAGCAACAGATTTTGTGTTGTACTTTATCCCTATGTAATTGAGCTGCGAAGCAGCATATACAGGCAAGGCTGATACAGGAATAAGCACTATTGCCAGAACTAAAGATAACAAAAAAGACAGTAACTTCTTCATATCTGTTTCCTCCAGACAACTACATCAAACGATAAGAAACAAAACATTGAAAAACAGGTAATAAAACCATGATTTCCCAATTGTTACATATATTCTATCATACTTTGATATAAAAGAAAAACCGGCAGCATATTTCTATGCCGCCGGTCTAACATTTTGAGTGTTATCTCGACATATTGATAAAAATCAAATGTCTGTTTGCAGAAACTACTCCGTAAATACTGCTTCTGCTGCTTTATAGTAGTTATAAAGTGCTTTTACAAGAGTTCTTAATTCTTCATTCGATACATTTTGTTTCTTGTAAGCGAATGTCATCGGTGAGTAAGATACCCTATAAGAGCTATTGCCGTTTTTAACGGTCAGTTCATACATATGTCCGAGGTTCTTTGCAAATACATTATCAACTTTTACACGTAAGCTTCCATCATCCTGAACATCTACTTCTATTTCTGCATCCTCATTTGTTGCAAGATCCAGAACACTTATTTCTAGTTCATCAGCATTCTGTCCTTCGCTTAGCGTAAGGTAGAAAAGGAGCTCAGTTTTTGCTTTTAGGTCAAGAGTTGCTGATACGCTCTGAATTCCAACGTCTGCTTTAGATCCCTCTGCAGTAGCAGACCATTCGTTCGGAATAATTATCGCTGCGACCTTTTCAGTGTCATTATTATCTGCATTTGCAAGATCATCTAGCTTGTAGTCAAAGTACTTCTGCGCATCTGCACCATACTCA
>CAZALQ010000015.1:0-10048 GCA_964485605.1 uncultured Oscillospiraceae bacterium | reverse complement strand
CAAGCACAGCTCTGCAAAGTGCTGCAATTGGATCTCCTTCTTCAGAGTGTCTTGCGATTGTTTTATTGCAATATTTCTGAACACTATAGTCTTCAACATTACAGATAATCTCACCGTTATACTTAACAACTAAATCTACAGTATCCGTCATGTTCTTGGATGAGAAACTGACCACAATCGGATAACATCCGTTTTCATCAGCTTCTATGTCAGTGCCAAGAGTTTTGATAACTGTATCCTCATTTTCAACAGTATACTCTACGGTATAGTTAGCTGCCTTTTCAGGTTTGGAAAGATTCTCTACGCTGAAAATAACGTCGATTGACTCAGCAAGTGACAATGTCGCATATACACTTGCTGTAGCCTTTTCATTGATTACATACTCAACTTCTTCTTCGCTTTCGAAGTTGTTTTCAGACTCATCTGTTGTAACAACAACTGTTGTCTCATCTTCTGTGCTGAGGATGAACTCAACCTCTGCTACTGCAGTGCCTTCAGCAAAACCTGTGGTGTCCGCAAATACGAAGGTTATAACGCCATCTTCATAATTGTTAAGGAATGAGTAGTAATCTGCATCAGACTTAACATCCCTAAGAAGGAGTGCTTCCGGATCATAGGTTACTGTGTAAAGTCCGTTATGAGTTACATTGCCTTCTGCGCCTTCAACATCGCCGGCAGCATCAATTGTGATAGTAACTGTTTCTCTGCCGTCTTCAGTTGTTCCCTGAGACATTGAATTGAGTTTTGCTCTGCTTCCTGCATTAGAAGCTGCGTTAACATTGTTAAGGCTTCCATCTGCTTCGGACTTATTTCCATAAATCGGAGCAATCTCTGTTACAAATTCTGCAGACTCATCAAGGACTGCTTCTGCCTTTGTAGGATCTTCAGGTGCTGTAAGTCCTATAAGTTCTTTTTCAGCATCAGTGTAGAGTCCTCCTACAGGCCATACCTGAGGAGCGAAGGATCCAGCGTTAAAGATGCTTCCCTCATTGTAAAGGTCATTTACAAAGATTACATCTACCTTATCTGCAGCTTCGTTGTAATTGCTCCAGTAAAGGTCTGTTCCGTCATAGTAGAGTGACTGGAAATAAGGAACATCCGCAGAGAATCCTAAGTTACCAATTGCGGTAACACCAAATCTGCTAATTGATCCGCCAACCGGAACGAGTCCTGTGTTGTAGAGATTTCCGGCCTGGTCAACAAGGAAGTACCAGTCAGTGTTGCCATACATTGAATGATTATACTGTTCCTCGTATGCTATACCAACAAATGCATTATTGCCTGTAAAGGAACCAAGGTTAAATGCACCTGTATAATCGCCGGTCGTAGCATCGATTATTAATAAATAAGTTCCATAGACACCTGCAAGGATATTATCGCCAAGGCTTGGTGCCGGAGCAATATCCATGTATCCGATATCACTGCCGCCAATTAATGTTGCTTCAAATGTCTCTTCATTAATTACATAAAGGTCTGAAAGGATTTCTTCGCTGTCAAGGGTTGCAGCATAGAGTGTGCCGTCCTTACCATAAGCTGTGCTTGCAAGCGGAAGTCTTGCACTTGAAGCATTGAGCTTAGTGTAATCCGGGAGAGTGCTAAGGTTAAATTCGGAGAACCAAACTTCACCCTTTTCATCCCAAACAATTCCCTTAAGATCTCTGTCTATGCGCATGAAATTAAATGTGCATGAAGCGGATTGTGTAGGATCTGCATTTGCAGTTGCTGTAATTACAACACTGCCCTCTTCTAGTCCTGTTACCACGCCATCGTTTACGGTAGCAATTGTTTCATCGCTGGAGGTCCATGTTACACTCTGGTCTTCAAGACCCCATGGGCTTACTGTAGCAACAAGTCTTACAGCATTACCTACAACAGCATTAACTTCGGTTGCATCAAGTGAAATGCTTACAGGTCCATCAAGTTCATCTTCATTGAGGTTGATCTGGGCTGTTGTAACGTTTGCTGCATAGTCCCAAATCTCAACTTCGATATGATCAGGAACATCATCACCAGGAAGCTCGATAACATAATTCTGTCTGTCAAGCTGGTCTGCTGATGCCTTATCATCTTCTCTTGCGTTTATAGCGTAGAGTTCTGTGCCGTCTTCGGCATAAACAAAGCATCCTGCAAGATATTCATTATCCCTTGCTGAAACAGTGATTAAAACAGTGCTTGTTTCACCTTCTTCTGTTTCGCTTGTACGTCTTTGTCCAAATACGGATCTAAACTGAGGTGCTTCGGAGTCAATTACAAATGGGAGCTCCCATGTCGGGTTAATTTCATCCCAATTGATCTGTCCGGTAGCATAGTCAAGATAATACTCAGGAGCAAGTGAATATGAGAGTGTAAACCTTGTTCCATCTGCATAATCTGTCAGTTTATATCCATATGTTGTGGAAGTAGAAGTATTTCTCCATGTGTCGCCTGCCGGATAATAGTATGCTGCATAAGCATCTGTTGCTCTCTTAGTATCGTCTACCACAGTTCCGTCTTCTGCTGTAAGCTGATATCTATAGCCTGAGCTGTTTCTAACAAGTGTATAGCTTGCACCTGTAAGGGCTGTGCCTGCATTGATAGCATTTCTTTCAGGCTTGTACTCGGTATCTGTGCCCAGCGGGTTTCCGCCGAGAGCATAGTTAACACCAAGAGTTGCGTGCTTTCCTATAAAGGCCTGAGATACGCTGCCAAGATATGCCGGACGCGGCTCAAGTCCATACTGATCCTCGATATTGCTTCCGACATCAACCATAGCCGGTTCATCCCAACCGCCATAGTATCCCAAAACAGGGATGGAATGTTCTACGCCAAATGCCCCGTCTTCGGATTCTTTTTCTGTTGCGAAAATGTATCCTTCGACATAAGCACCGTTATTGCCGCTCATTTCATCAAAATCAGCTATATCTGTAAGCTGTGCATTGAGAGTGACAGTAACTGTTTCTCCTGCAGGAACAACAGTTGTGCTCTGGTTGACAAGCTTAAGTGCAAGATATGCATCGTAAGATGTGATTTCTCCATCTTCATCGAAATCTGCATCATCTTCGTTTACAACAGTATTTTCGTCTTCAACGCCTGTTATGAAGTTAAGTATTGCCTGAACATCGTCTGCGTTGAACTTTTGATCGCCGTTAACATCAACGGTAACGTCCTGAATATATTCTTCACCGTTAAGATACCATGTAAGGTCAGCGGTAAGAGGAACGGTCCAAGTATCAAGATACTGACTGAATATAGGATTTCCTTCCTCATCTGTGATGGGATTGAAGTTGAAATCGTAAGTGAGCTCCTCAAACATATCCTGAGTAAAGAAATCTGCAGAAAGATCATAATAGCGATCTTCATCAGACAGGTTGCTCAAAGTAAACTCTACTGTATAGTTTCCTGTTCTTTCAGGGTCATCACCGAGTTCTGCTTTAACTTTTCCGTCTGCAGCATATTCAGTGATATCTTTTCTTGCCTGTCCGTCTACGGCAGTGCTCTTCATCATTACAACAACATTAGAGTTCATTGCAGCTTCGAGATTCGCAAGACCTGCGCCCTGTCTCATTACGCTGTAGTAGTTGCCTGATTCTTCCTCAATAAGAGGAGTTGCTGTAGACATAAGTAGAGATTGAAGAACCTGGCGCTTTGTAAGGCCAAACTTCTCAGCCTGCTGCGCAAGTCCGCTTTCTCTATAGAACTGAGAGAATACACCTACCATACCTGCAAGCTGCGGGGATGCCATAGATGTACCGGACATGTTTTCATACTGATCGTGTCCGCCTGTAGGAACATTGCCTACACCCTGTATGTTTGCAACAGCTGCGCCGTTTGGAGCGTAGATATTTCCACCGGGAGTTGTGATTTCAGGCTTAAGACTTAAGTTTTCAGGAACACCCCAGCTTGAGAAATTGCTCATTGTATAATATTCGCTGTTATACTTTGTAGTATCTGCAATCTGGCTTACAGTGAAGCTTCCACCAAAGTAGCTAACTCCGTTAGCTTCTTTTTGCTCTCCTGCTTCCATAAGCCTTCCTCCATCTTCCTGAGTGATGGAAACAACAGGAATGCGTCCTGTATAACCGGTAAGGTTCATGCTGATTGTTCCGGCTGTATTATTTACGATAATAACAGCAACTGCACCCTGTGCCATTGCCGCATTAGCCTTTGCATAGAAGGATGATCCACCTCTGTTGCAGACAGCAATCTTTCCTTCAACGACCTCTCTTCCCAGTGCAAGGAAGTTATCTCCTTCAAGACCTATATGATCATTATTATCAACTCCGGGGCCATTAATATATACATATTCATAGTCACCTGCTATGGTGTTGAGATATGCCTGTCCATAGGAAGTCTCAGTATAGAAAATAAGGTCGTCTCCGAGGACGATGTAGGCACCGGATGCGCCGTCATTATCAACGGATGCAACAGACATTGATGTCGGGAATGTTGCAGGGGATCCGCCTGTTCCCAGGTTTGCATAATCGCTGTAAAGATATCCGATGGTTGTTTCATCTGCCCAACTTCCGTTGTTACCTGCGGAGTTTGCCCAAATGATGTTAGAATCCATCAAGCTGTTTATGATATCAGCATAAGCTGTGTCAAATCCGAATCCCTTTGCACCTGAACCAAGAGAAAGGTTAACGGAATCTGCACCGATAAAGATAGCATCTTCAATTGCTGCAAAGTAGTCGGAATCATAAGCACCGCCGCCTTTTCCGAATACCTTCATGACAAGAAGCTGTGCATCAGGAGCATTACCCTGAGTTCTTACGCCTGTAATGGCATTCTTGTAAACATAGCTTCCGTCTTCTTCAATCTGCAATACGAATCTGTTGGCAGCAGCAATACCTGCTACATGGGATCCGTGTTCACCCTGAATATCATTGACATGCTCAATATCAAAGTCGGAATCAACATAGTTAAATCCGAATGGAACTTTGGAATTAACATATGCCTGCTGAGGACTTGCATTTGCAGCTCTTTCTGCAGCATTGAGTCCGCCCATAAGCCAAAGCTTCTGGACGTCGCTTGCTGTAAGCAGATCTACTTCTTTGCCTTCTTCTTTTTCAAGTCTGGAAATGGCAAAATCAAAGCATTCAGAGTCGAAGGATTGATGCTTGTAATCAAGACCTGTATCAACAATGGCAATAAGGCTTCCGGCGCCGGTATACCCGCTCTGCCATGCAAAGTTGGTATTGGTCATTTCCGTAGCCACGGACATGTTGGGATCATCAGCGCTTACTTCTGCAGTTTCCGGCTGATACTGTTTCTCAACAACTACATCCTTTACGCCCGGAAGAGCCTTGATCTGGGAAATCTTTTCCGCATCAATATTGGCGGAAATGATCTTTGCTGCCAGAGTAAGGTTCCAGACTACATCGAGTTTTTCGCCGTCAAGAACCTCTTTTGATATGACTGCTGCCATATCAGACTGAGCATCCTTTAAGGACTCTCTGTAGGCCTGAGCCTCAGGATTTGCAGAGATTCTTTCAGTAGAATATCCTGCAGCAAGAGTAGAAGGTGCGTCAAGTACAATTGAAACACGAACTACGCCTGTAAGAGGCTCTTCTTCCTGATCAAAATCACCTGCTTGGTTGAGTCTTTGAGTGATTCTTTCGTTGTTGTTCTCTATAATGCTCCATTCAAGTGGATTTCCCTGCTCTTCGTCAGCGAAAACGAAGAGATTAAAGGGTGCAAATGTGAGAACCATTGCGAAAACCATCACTAAGCTCATGATTTTCTTCAGTGTTTTCATAAAAATTTCCTCTCTTCAAATTTTATTTGGAAATGAGTTTTATACCCGATTATTTTACTCTTAGAAATAATCCGTTACAAGTATTATTTTTGGTTTTACACATAAATTATTGAATAAATATTTGTGCCTTGCATACAAAATACATCTGTGCAAATACAAGGATATTTTTAACGCAAAAAGGACGGCAAAGGCCGTCCTTTTTATGAACAATCGTCTGTTTTTATAGTTCTACGGGAACCGGTGTCTCCATGGTCTGTGTTAAATACTCAGGATTTTCAAGAAGAAACTTTGTGATTCTCAGTGATTTTGCATAGTAGAAGCCGTCTGCAAGTCTTTCATCAAGGGTGAAGGTTGCCTGAACAATACTTCTCTTACCTACGCTTCCGTCATCCTTGATATAGTTTTCCTCATGGATGGTTCCTATGGTGATCATGAGTGAACATGTACCATACTCGCTTAAATGATGGTAAGGAGCTCCGGATTTGATAGATCCGAGATTTGAAATGAGAGCTGTTGAATAGTTTGGATCTCCGTCGGTCAATCCCTTTGGCATGCAGCCGTGATATTCAAGCTTTCTTAAGGTCCAGAAGAAAATCTCCAGGAACCATCTCGGAAGACTTCCGACAAAGTTCATGAGCTTATCAAGATCGTTGGTATGTTCTTTTCTTACCTTTTGAACATCTCCCAAAATAAGCTTTGAGACCGAATCAAGATTCATCTCGGGCTTTACCACGAGGAACATAAGGGTCTCTTCTCCGTCATCTGCAAAGGCCTGCTTTACGACAAAGGAAAGGCTTACTTCCTGTCTTTGCCAGAACTTGCGTCCGGAGATAAATGTGTTCATGACAGGGCGAAGATAGATCGTCCTTGCAACGGATGTGCAGAATGCATGGAAGAACTTAAGGTTAAGACCCTCTTTTTCATTTCTTTCCTTCATGTACTCAAGAAGCTTTGTAACATCAAAAGTTTCTGTTAGACTGACTTCCGCCTCCGTTCTTTTGGGCATTACGTAAGGAAGTATATTATGATAACCGTCAAGACCTTCGATACGTACGCCGTCTCTTCTCTTTTTTCTCATTATGATACCTTTCATACATGCCTTCTTGCATATCGTATATCCTTTCCGCAAAGACCGCAGTCCTGCAGGATAATATGCACAAGGCAGCAAACAAAATAGCGGTATTGACATCAATGTCAATACCGCCACATCATACAAAGTTTTTCCCCACTTGTCTACATTCTTTTCAGAATTTCACAAATAAGAGCGGAAAATTTTGGTGCTGCATTTTCTGCCGCTATGTTTACTTCTTCGCCTGAAAGAGGCTGATCTAAAACTCCGGCCGCCATGTTCGAGCAAAGGGAAAGCCCTAAGATATTCATTCCGCAATGGTTTGCAGCAATGGCTTCAGGAACTGTACTCATTCCTGCAGCATCAGCTCCAAGTACTCTTGCCGCTCTGATTTCAGCCGGAGTCTCAAACTGAGGGCCGGAAAAGAACATATATACGCCCTCTCTTAATTCCTGGCCAAGAGCTTTTGCAGCATCCCTTGCGATTTGCTGAAATTCTTTGCAGTAAACATTGCTCATATCGGGGAACCTTGTTCCGAATTCCTCAACATTAGGTCCCATCAAAGGGCTTGCCAGGGAGAGCTTAATATGATCTTTTATGAGCATGATATCTCCGGGGGCAAAAGAAGTATTAACTGCGCCTGCAGCATTGGTTACTATCATCTTGTTTATTCCAAGAAGTTTTGCAACTCTTACAGGATAAACAACATCCTGAAGGCCGTATCCTTCGTAGGTATGAACTCTTCCCTGCATGAGAGCGACCTTTTTCCCAAAGAGATTGCCGAAGACAAATCTTCCTGCATGGCCCGGAGCTGTTGATACTCTAAAGTTAGGAATATATTTATATCCTACATAAATAGGGTCTTCGACCATGTCGCCCATAAATCCAAGCCCTGAGCCCATTATCATAAGGACTTCAGGCTCAAAGCCATCCAGCTTTTCTTTAATAAACTCTGCGCTCTTTACATAATCGCTGTACTCATATGCCATAACGTCCCTCCTTTGATCCTTACTTTTCTAAAGCTTTTGCTTTTAAATATTCTCTTCTTGCCTTTGTCCAGCACTTTCTGCACATTGCTCTGTATCTGTCATTGCCGCCGAGAGCTATCTGTTCTCCTTCAAATACTATATTGCCGTTCTCATCAAATCTTGCATTGATCGATGCCTTTGCTCCGCAGTCGCATACCATCTTTATTTCCGTTATAGATTCGGCTATTTCCATGAGCCTTTGGGCTCCGGGGAAAAAGTGAGTGAATGCATCGGTTCTTAATCCAAAGCAAAGGACAGCCGTATCATAGTCTATGGTTATATCGGCCAGCTGGTCTACCTGCTCCGGCGTAAGGAATTGGCATTCATCGACGATAACGGCTTTGCAGTCCGTATACTTTTCCTTGTATAGATCATATACATTCTCTTCAGGTGCTACCACTACCGCCTTTGATTCAAGACCTATTCTGGATCTTACGATATCAGCTCCGTCCCTTGTATCTGTTGAAGGCTTTAAAAACAAAACCTTCATATTTCTTTCTTCGTAATTGAATTTTGTTATGAGCGCCTGGGCTGTCTTAGAGCTGCCCATGGCACCATACTTAAAGTATAACTTAGCCGCCATAATATTCTCCTTATTCTATATCAGTAGGTCTTCCCGATGCCTTGTCCATGGCTATCAAAAGCCTAAGGCCTTCAACGGCAGTCTTTACGGATGATGATGTATCTTCATCCATTTTTTGATCAAGGCCTGCTGCTTCTCTTTCCTGATTCCATACCACGTGGAAGCAGGAACCGCATCTGCATCCAAGGGCATCAGCTACAACAAACATGGCAGCAGATTCCATTTCCGATGCCAAAACGCCAAGTTTTTTCCAAGCTTCCCACTTATCAAGAAGCTCATAGGATACAGGAGACTTTTCCGGGTAATGCTGTCCGTAAAATGCATCCTTACATTGAACGACGCCCACATGGGTCCTGTGTCCGAGAGCTTCAGATGCTTTCTTAAGACAATATGTAATATCAAAATCCGCGACTGCAGGATATTCTATGGGAGCATACTCAAGGGAAGTATGTTCATACCTTACGGCAGCTGATGCAACAACTATATCATCTGCCTGGACATCAAGTCTTATGCCGCCGCATGTACCTGTTCTTATGAATGTATCAGCTCCAAGCATGTGAAGTTCTTCCATGGCAATAGATGCTGAAGGTCCGCCTATGCCTGTTGAACATACGCTTACCTTTACTCCGTCAAGGGTTCCCGTATATGTTTTAAATTCTCTGTTATATGCCACAAAATGATAATCATCAAACAGCTTTGCTATTGATTCGCAGCGCCCCGGATCTCCCGGCATTATGACATACTTTCCCACATCACCGAGTTTGCACTGAATATGATATTGTAAATCGCTTTGATAATTCATTTTATCCTCCGCTTAAATAAAGCGGGGCATTATTGCCCCGCACTAAATGTTTATCTCATTCCTTTATCGTAAGGTATACCTTCAGCCTTAGGAGCTCTGGAGTTCTTTGACGTCAGCATCAATACTATGAGTGTGATGATATATGGCATCATCCTATAGAAGTGAGGACTGATGCCTATCTCAGCCAGTTTATAGATACCGTCTCCGTTTATATCAAGTGTAGCATAGCTTGCGCCTATGCACTTGAAGAGTCCAAAGAGAAGTGAATCGAATGCTATATTAAGAGGCTTCCAGTTTCCGAATATCATAACAGCCAGAGCAAGGAATCCTGTTCCTGCAACATCACCGTTAGAAGTGGTATTAGCGCTCGTTACTGCAAATACGAATCCGCCTATGCCTGCCAGCGCGCCTGAGATCATGGTACCTATGTATCTCATCTTGAAGACATTGATACCAAGGGAAGCGGCTGCCTGAGGGTTCTCACCGCAGGCTCTGAGCCTGAGTCCGAATCTTGTCTTGTAAAGTATCACGGACAGAATGACGAATACCAATATGCAGAAATAGGTCGTAAGGTAAGCTCTGTTTATGAAAGTCTCCACAAAGAAGCTTTCCGATTCTATTCCAAGGTTTGCTTTCCTGATCATGAAGAATGTAGCTGAACCTCCGTTGAGGAGTCCGAGTGCATTCTGGTTTGCAATGATCCTGACAAGGAAAAGTACAAGGGCCGGCGCCAGCATGTTCATAGCAGTACCTATGATGGTCTGGTTACCTGAGACGTTTATGGCCGCAACCGCAAGCAGCAGCGAGAACACGGCTCCCGACACTGCTACAA
>CAZALQ010000014.1:0-18340 GCA_964485605.1 uncultured Oscillospiraceae bacterium | reverse complement strand
TTTCCACATATATTATAAAACATTATCGTCTGAATACCCAAAGATCATCTCGACCAAGTTTCTCATTTATGTATTCTGACAAGCTCTTCCCATCATATTCAACATCCCAAACGGTTAAATCATAGGTTTTCGTCGTATTATCATCTGAATATAGTTTTATGCTAAACCCGCCTGCATCAGTAATCCACAACATGCGGAGCTCTTGAAAATCTACAGTCTCTATAGCAGCTAATATTTCTTTGGCAATGGATTCCTCTACGACAAACCTTTGTGTTTCAGTTCTTCTGATTTTCATATCCTTTGCCCATTCGCAGAAAGACACTGAGCATTTCCCATTGCTATTAATATTTAGTGCCTGCCTTACAATTTTTCCTTCTTTAGGTAAGATATAAGTACTTGCTGTTGATACAATCTTTACTTTATTTAACATAATATACTCCCCATTTCCTTTATTAAGCTATAGGCTACTTCTTCAATTTTAATTATAACCGAGTGGATGTACAAAAAAAACGACCACCAAAGATTCATTTTAATTATTACGTATTACGTATCATAGTTTAAATGTCTAAATCATAAACTCAATTAAAAAGATGCAAGATAAATCAAATCTTGCACCTTTACTCATTATCTGCTTTTCTCGCTATATTCCAAACTTCGATAGATCGACTTTTCCGTCTATAACTTCAACGCCGTCTTCTTGCAAGAATTTCGTTTGGCCCTCTATCCCTCCAAAGGCAAAAGCTTCAGATAATTCGCCTTTAGCATTTACTACCCTATGACATGGGATACTGTTATGATCAGGATTTCTATGCAAAGCATTCCCTACAGCTCTGGCCATCTTTGAATTGCCGGCCATCTCCGCAATCTGCTTGTATGTTGTCACTTTACCTTTGGGTATATTCCGAACAGCGTTATATATCCTTGTAGTTAGTTCTACGTGCTCCATAAAGTTTTGAATTAGCACCAGTACTGATTTATCTTTCTAACCTACACAAACTTTACTGCCGTTCCATATGCCATGACTTCTGCAGCGCCCTGCATTACAGAAGCGGATGCATAGCGAACACCTACTATCGCGTCGGCTCCCATGTTTTCTGCTTCTTCTACCATTCTCTTCGTAGCAAGAGCTCTGGCGTTATTCATCATTTCATTGTATTTAGTAAGCTCACCACCGACCAAGGTCTTAAGACCTGCGCCGATATCTCTTACAGCATTGACAGTCTGTATTGTACTTCCTTTTGCAACGCCAAGCATTTCTAATTCTTTTCCGCTAACATAATCAGTAGTTACTAAGATCATCTTCTTCACCGCTCCTTATCTCTTTAATTCTGCTTACAAGTACCTTTACAAGCCCTACTCCCAGCATTACCAATGGAATGGCAAGCAAAAGTATTATAGGACTCAATCCCACTGAAGAAAAAACTAATACTAAATATATAGCCAAGTATAACAGGAAAAATACTGTTATTACTATCGGCGCAATCATCTTTTTTCTATGTTCTTTATTTATCACTTTTTTTCTCTGCCTTTTAAAACAATCTCGATGCTGTCCCTTATGGTTCCCGTTTGACTATATTATATATGAAAATGAGTAAATACCAAACTAGTATTAACAAAAGAAACAATAGTAACCTACGATCAATCCATACTGATATATCAATCAAAAATGAAGAGCAAATCACGTTTGTGATTTGCTCTTCATAAGTTACTTAAGACTTCGTAAACTAAGACTCTATAACGGGATTTGATAGTTAAAACTCTATGTCTTCAATCAATCGCTGTTATTACTGTCTCTCATTCCTATAGTACTGGTTCCATGCATGGCAAGCACCAGCCCTATGATCATAAGGATAAAACCAAATGTAGGAAAGTAGTGCTTTTTGATGAACACACCCAGGTAAGTAAAGAGAAGACCAATAGCAGCTTCGATAGCAGATGGCTTAACATCATCTCTTTTAAGAAATTCTATGAAATTTTCCTTCTTATCATCCTGTCCCATTTTACTGTTCATCCATCATATAGTCGCAGATAGCTTTTAAGTTTTCGCTCTTTGCATCACCGGGGTATGATCCCATCTTGTCTGTGCAGAAAATGAATCCACCTTTGTCTTTAAAGAAATCTACAAGCTCTTTAGCTTTTGCAACGCATTCCTCTTTTGACTTGTGGCCAAGATATGTAAGCGGGAAACCTCCAAAATATGTGAAGTTCGGATATTGCTTGTAGCATTCGTAAATATCATCATTTTCGATATGCATTACAATGGTTTCCTTCTTGTAGTCTTGGAATAGATAGAAGAATCTTAATGCCTCGCCTTGGAAAATTATATGAATCGATTTATCCTTTTCATCAAGAGCATCACAGTACTCTTTAAACATTGGCCAGTAGAATTCTTCTACCTGTTTATTACTCATACAGTTGTGAGCAAGAGCACCCCATGTAGCATCAAATATGCTTCCGGGATTTTTGCCTGGAGTGCTTGCTTTAATTTTATTGAGCGATGGGATTACATTTAGTTCATTTAATGCTACCGCAGCCTCTTTAAGAACTTCCGGATTTCTTCTCATATCCTGGGATAATCCTTTAATGCCTCTGATATTTGAGAACATGAAATCGTATGCAGAGTAAGGTCCGCCGAGACTTACATCTATCATCATAGGATTTGCAAATTCTTTGACCCCTTTGATATTCATCCTCATTGCAAAGGCATTAAATTTATCATTCTCATCTATTACTTTTTGCATGAAATCCAGGGTCAGATTCTCATTCCAAGTATCCTTATACTTGGTTTTCATACATTCTTCCCAGAGAACTTTTACAGGATTCTCTGCTAATGCTTTTAACCTATCAGATTCTATTAAACTGTATCCCTTGATATTGAGCGCTCCGGCTTCATCATCGATCAGATACCATGTTGCACCCATTTGCCTGGTGACAGCCATGGGGTTCCTGCTTCCCAGTGAAAAGATCGCATCAAAACGATATTTATTCCAATGCTGTGTTATTGCATCCTCCATGATATCGTAATTATAGATTGCCTCACTGAGCGTATACCCTGCATCAAAAATGGGCCATGTTACAAAATATGATATATGCGGTATTTTTTCAGATGGCGTTCCCGGAATTGCTGCATCTCTGAACAGTTTTGTCCTATATGCTCTTAATTCGTTATTATCCATAAGCACCTCCTACTGCCTTATAAGGCGATCAAGAAGCGACATTAGATAAGCCTTCTTTGCTTCGGGATCATCGTTTGGAAACTTAAGTCCATTCATCATCGCATCGAAGCCTTCAGGATATTTACTTAAATCTGCCATTTATTACACACTTCCTACTACTAATTGCTATATTTAACCTTTCGCTAAAGCATCCTCTGCTTCCTTCATTGTTTTATTATCAAGATTATAGAAGAGCATTCCTATAAATGCAATTCCGGCAAAGAGGATACACGGCATGCACAGACCTCTCATAAGACCTGCCTTGATGGCTTCTGTTACAGGAGCATCAACTACATATCCGGAAGAGTTCAATGCATATGCTGTAAGTCCGCCCTTTGCAAGAGCTGCAAGTAAGGAAGCAAATGTTGAGCAAGATACTACAACTACTCTGCAGTCTGTCTTTGTCTTGTACTGGGTATAGATAGCAACGTCGTTAAATATAGCGTTGTTTACAGCCATTCTGATGTTATAGCCAAACTGCGATACCATCCAGCCAATGAAGAATATAATCTTGTGATTAATTCCCAGGAACCAGCAGAACGAAAGTCCTACTATCTGACATCCAAGTCCTGTCATTACTGTCAGCTTGTTACCAAGTTTCTTTACAACAGTCGGAGCTATGAACGATCCGACAAATCCGATTACCGTATTCATTGTAAGCTGAATTGAATAAAGATCCGGATCCTCAAGTACGAAGTTGTAAATGTAGATCAGCATTGCTGAGCAAATCTGACTTACGAATGTACCTGCAAACTGAGCAAGAACTATGCATCCCAAAGCTCTGTTAGTAAAGATGAGCTTAAGCATTGTTCCTACTGAAGGATTAGATGTTTTTGCAGCTGTAGCTTTTGCTTCACCGCCGGATTCTGCCTGCTCCTTGTCAAGATCTGCCTGTGTCGGGTCGTATCCTTTAGTAAGAGAGAATACAAATAGTACTGTAATGAGGTTTATAACCTGAATGATAAGAGACAGTGTGAAATATGCTTTAGGCATATTACCGCCGTTGCTTGCAGCAAGCTTTTGTATAAACTTCATTGCAGAGATTGAGAACAGGAATGATCCTATATTTCCGTAAAGGAACGGATGGCTTGCAAGCATAGCTCTTTCGGCCTGAGTGCTTCCCATAAGACCTATCATGGTGTTATTGGACATATAGCCTATGTTGGAGAATGCCTGAATTCCGCAAACTACGATAGTAAATACTATCATTGCCATAGATGCATTCGATGAAAGATCAAGGAATGCACATGTACTGAAGATGATTCCTATTACCGGACCGATCAAAGTCCATTTACGTACTTTTCCCCATCTTCCAGGTTTTCCGTTATTAATTAAGGCCGCAAAAACCGGAACGATAAAGAAACTGATCAAGTTACCTGCGGACTGAGATACAGCGTAAACAGTTGCAGGCAATTTTAAAATGTTAGTGATAAAAAACGCTCCAAACGCACCGAACATGATGGTCCAGTACAGGTTTGGTACACTGACAATTCCATAAAAAACTTTCAGTGCATTGGATAAAGGTTTTCTAGCCATTTCTCTTTCCTCCTTAAAAAATTAACTAGAATACTATAAGTACAACTTAACATTAGCATTGATTTCCATAATTTAAAAATATATAATATTTATAAATCAATTAGTTTTACCTATTAAAGTTAAGACCATGAACAGTGACCAATTACTAAAATTTAAAGCAATCGCAGAGCATAGAACCATGACAGAAGCGGCAGAAGCTCTGTATATATCACAGCCATCCCTTAGCCAATCACTAAAATCATTGGAAGATGAACTTGGATGTGAACTCTTTACAAGGGACAAGAAGAATCTATATCTAAACCCCAATGGAAAGCGTTTGCTTGATTATGCCGAGCCCATAATCGACATGATCGATCAAATCAACACGTCTTTTCATAACGCGGATCAAATCAATATTTCAGGAGCCAACATATCTGTAGCATTCATGCTGCTGAAATATCCAAAAGAAAAATTGGTTAATGTTTCGATTAAACCCTGCGATGAGCCCAATATGCCTGAACTGTTAAAAAAGGGCGAACTGGATATCATTGCATGTGACGATTTCTACATCAAACATGAAATTAAAAAAGATGATCTTCACAAAATCCTTCTGTGCAGAGAACAACTCGGGCTATATGTTCCCAAGGGGCATCCCTTCTATAACAGAAGAAGTGTTACTTATGCAGAGCTAAAAAGTACCCCGCTTTGTTGCCGTTCAGATTTCCCGTCACAGAATTTATGGATCAGCAATATAGAAAAAATTACAGGCTATAAATTTAATTTAGCCTTCGTTATGGATAGATATACATTCGAATGCTTAAGGGATAACATTCCTTACCCCGAAATAAGAATGCAGACGAGTATATACAATACAAAAGAACAATACAAAATCGATAAATCGTCAAAATACCATTTTGTAAAACTCGAAGGAACATATTCTAAGAGATTTTTAAATGTGTATTATCTGAAACGAAATGAACGAAAAGTCACACCCATAATAGAAAGTTTGAAAGCCTTTTATACGGGCAATCGTGACAATCTCAAAAAAATGGAAGCAAACAATTAATATGTCAGCGCCAGCTTTTTAAATCGGAGGAAGAAAACAATGACCGGTATTATTGATTTTTTAGGGAAGACAATCAACGTAATGTATGGTGCTATGGGTAACATGCTCCTTGCTTTTATAGCATACATAGCACTAGTATTCATAATATCCTTTAAGATGATCCAAAACACAAATGATAATATCATTCTCGGATCATATATACGACCAATAATAGAGAAGGCTGAAAAGAAAGCAAAAACTGAAACAGAGCGAAACACCATAAGGCTTAAACTGTCCTCTGAATATGGTTATACAATGTTTGGCTCCATGTATCTGCTCGTATCTAAAATACTTTTCGGTATTTTATTTGCACTTGGATTCCTTTCACAAAATGTAACAGAAAGCAAAGTATTTGATATTGATATGGGCATAAGCCCAAAGACTTATCTCCTATCTCACGACACAACATATGTCCGCATAGCAATAATTCTGCTCATTGCTGCTGTACTGAAAATCACAAGAGAAAACATTGCTCAAAAATCCCTTTTGATAAATGAGACCTTAACCAATGCTATTTCGACAGTCATAATGATAGTTCTGGCTGCATTTCTTCCTTCCGCCTTTGCACTATACTGGCTGCTATTTGAGATTGTAGAACTATTGATAATGACAATAGAGACTATTATCTTAAAAGAAAAACGCCTTCAGGCGTTGATTAAGAAGTATAAGATTTAGGATTAGTATAATAAGTGTACAGATATAATTTCTATTCTGTTTTTCCTTATATCTGGATCAACATGACAGTGGTTATACTTTCTTCTAGGTGCTAATTGCGCTAATATATCCGAATATGACATTTCTTTATATGAAAGATCGCTATAACTGTCGATATCATTTGATGGAATCGGCATTGAAAGGAGAGTTCCATCTGGCATTATGGGACTTGGACATCCACCGTTTGAAGAATCGAATCCTTTTCTTGATAGTATTACTTTCATTTTTAAACTATTAGCTCAACAAGCTGCCGATTGATCGATCTATTATCATTAATTTGTTGTTAACCATCACAACCACCTGTTGTTAACAACCGGTAGTTGTTAACTGTAACACGCGCCTGTTGTCAACGCTCGTTAGTTGTCAAATACAACACCAAATTGTTGTTAACATTTAAATTATATTGCCGTAATCGAGATTTTAACATAAGGTGTTTCCGACAACTCTTTATTGAACTGCCTCATATCTTATGAAAAGTGTTCTGTTACTATCGCATCAAGCTGTGCAGCAATCTCCGAGAAATCCTCATTCAAATCAAGTGTCTTAACGCTGATCTTATTGCCACTCATCAGGTAGCTGTTGTCCGGCTGTATCGACTCATCCGTTGCGGCATAAAGGAGCATACCGGAGACCTTGTGTGGCTGATCCCCAAACTCCATATCTTTGTTCTTCACATATGTGAAAATCTGGTACAGATTGCTGGAGTGGAGAGTGTGGACATCATACTGAGTCTGCGTGGTATGCGTGTAATACTTAGCGTCAATTATAAGCACCTCACTGTTTTTTGTGAGCATTATATCACTCTGCATTACGGGAAGCATGGTTCCAACCCCATCATCTAACGCCCACGGGATCTGAGAAGCTGTTACCTTCAGCTGTGGACACTCTTTAGCATAGTATTCGAGGATAAATTTCTCGTACAAACGATTCATGCGTTGTTCATCAATAAAGGAAGCCAGCTTGTATTCTCCAGACTCTGTAGTTAGAAGCATTCCTTCCAGAATGAGCTGGCACAGGCTGATGAGCATGCGATAGGTGTTATTATTCCTCTGGAAACGAATAGCTGACCAGCGGATTGTAGCGGGATCGATTGTGTCAACATTCGAGAAGAATAGCATTGCCTTTTTCAAATCACTTTTGTATTCCTGACCTACTCTCGAATGCCGAAGCAGAAGCATGGCAGTTGTTTTAAGGATCTGATTTAGAATATTGTTTTCAGAAAGCTCATCATATTCACAGGTCAGAACACGCTTTCTGTCAAGTCTGTTCTGAATGGTCCCCGGCATATCAATCTTGCCACGGGCTACTGTGACATCCTCTTTGCGATTCAAATATTCACGATATAAGCCTTGTTTCAGTTGTCTGCTGATGCCTTTAGACAAAATTGCGGCGAAAAGGTTGTGTATATTCTCGAACTCTTCAGTTTCAACATCCACATAATCGCCTTGATTCAGCGTCGTGAACGCATAAGAAAGCATGTAGTATATGTTTTTTATGAAGATGCTCTTATCCTTTATCATTGAAACACCCCATGTAAAATGTTCTCCCAACGCTGAAGTTTGTTTACATCATCAAACCAATACTCACTAAGCATCGGAAGAATGTCATACTCAACAATGGAGTGCAGCCACTCATCCGTACAAATATCTCTACCGCAGAAATAGCTGTGACCAATACAGAATCCCTTACCCAGCGATTTATCAAGAGAAATCTCTCGATTCAGATCTTTCACCTTGTTAATGAGCTCATTTAAGATCTTGTTGTCCAAGCTGTTCTGATATTGAATAAATCCCTCGGAATCGAAGCCAGGTTCCATTTCAAAGAAGCTGAAACGACGACGAAGTGCATAATCAATCATAGCGAGGCTGCGATCTGCAGTGTTCATCATACCAATAATATACAGATTTTTCGGTACGGAGAATGAAAGTCCATTATATGCAAGTGTTGCTTTTGCGCCTCTGTAGTCCTTCTCTATTAGCATCAATAACTCACCGAAGATCTTACTCATGTTGCCACGGTTGATTTCGTCGATAATGAAGAAAAACTCCTTATCAGGCTGGTTTGCAGCCTTCTGACAGAATCGATAGAAAATACCATATTTAAGCTCAAAGCCATCATCGACAGGCTTATATCCCATCATGAAATCTTCATAGGAATAGTTCTGATGGAACTGAACGAACTCGACACGACTATCATCCTTTTCTCCCATCATGGACCATGCCAGACGTCTTGCAGCGAAGGTTTTTCCTACTCCTGGAGCTCCCTGCAGGATTATGTTCTTCTTGTTGCGAAGGACGGCTACGAGATTATCATAGCGTTTTTCGTTCATATAGACTTCATCGAGGAAATCACTTTTTGTATAGGAGTCGATAGAGGCTTCCTGAGTTATCGGATTTTCCTCACGAATCATATCAATGATAAAGTCATACTCTCCTCTTGTGAGTTTGAACAAACTCCCCTGCGGATTCTGGAAATACTCCATACGTTCAAGTTCCGGGCACTCTCTCAAAGTCGCATAATCAATCGGTGAGGTCAGACCTTCTACCTTTTCAAAAATCAACTTCTCCCCATCCTGCTCTGCACTGACACGACCGATAGCAACGATTTGTTTCACTGGATTAGATTCATATCCGATTATCATATCTCCAGCCTTTGCATCAAGGAAGTTTTGAAAGACACGGCGTTTATTACCATTCTCATTGTAAAGAGTATAAGCCTGAACCTCACCAACAGCGATATCTGTAAAGCTCCATATCTTCGGATTCGCATTTAGCCACCAATAACCACGGTCTTCATCGCCAGGAGCAGCTTTTACATACAATTCAATGTTGGAAAGGTCGATTTTATCAAGTGCTTTGGAGAGTTCATCACGGAGCCGCCAAGTATAAGATCCCTGTTCTTCTTTTGCAGCGGAGTATCCAACATAGAGAATTGGCCACCACTTTGAATCCTTAGTATCATCTTCCATAACAGGACAACCGGTCTTATCTGCTATTCTTTTTGCAAGAGCAGATGAACCGACATTATAGAAATTTTTTGACTCACCATACTTTACAGCAAGCTGTGTGCAGGTAGCCTGTCCACCATAATCCTTCATGCGCTTCATGATTTCAAGGCTGCCAGAGGTAAAGACTTCTGGATCGTTGAGGAGCTCAACCCAATCTGCAACGCTAAACCCAGGTGAGTAGGTGGTCGGAAACCACTCATCTTCTTCTGTAGCAACAGCTTTCTTCTGTGAATAATACCGGCTGATGTAAAAACCGACATCAAGAGTCAGCGTCTTAAGTTCAGGATCTGGATAACAAGTATCTGTAAGCTGTGACTGTAAAAGATTCACCAGTTCGGTATCATCTTTAAGAACCACACTGATTTCATCATATAGTTTAAGGAAATTCCGGATATTATCTGCATAAGAACCTTTTTTGAAAGGGTAATTTGCTCCAAGCTCGCTGGCGACAGTTTTTACTTCGCCGAACTTGTATATATAATACTTGTCTGGGTATCCCCTTCATAAGTTTTAGCCTCATCTTGAAAGGTTTTTGTATGTTATTCATTTATTCTTTTGCTGAATCGAATAATCTCATATTATTTTCTATATATCATTTTCCTTGCCGCGGGAATTTCACATGTCCATATTTTGTATTTTTAAAGAAACCATCAAAATATCCTTGTTGCTACAGGAATCCTCCCAATTTTCTGCTTTAAAAACTATCCTATTCAGAACACTAAAAAAGCCCATCGTTAGAGAGTTGAACTTAGGGATTTGCCAAAACAAGCAAATTTAAGCCGACCTTCTTCAAGCGGGACAACAGAAGAACGACCATGTAAGAGCGAGATGCTCCTGCATGGTCATTTTCTCTATAAATATTTCAATAGCCGCGTATAGCATCTACTATAGAATCGGTATTCCACTTAACAATTTTATCAGCTGCGTTCTTAACTGTAGCTGAAGTTTTTTCTGAACCCCAAGGCTCAATTGCTATTATTGTTTTTCCCATTTGCTGTGCAAGCTCTATTTCTATATTAATCCATTTACTATAGCTTGCATATACACCAGCAAGGATGAGAACACAGCTGGCAGGCTGCATCTGAGCCTTTATTGCCGCCTTTAACTGATAGTCATAATAGGCATGGTGGATGGGATCATCTTTTGGAACAGAATAATTCTTGTAGCTGAAGTACGGTTTTGCATTGAGCAGTGCGACCAATTTTTCGTACGCATCACTATATGTCCATGAATGGCTGATAAACAGATTATATGTCATTAGGGGGTTTCTCCTGTTTTTAGTTTGATGATAACAATGATGATAGCCATGACGGTATACAGAACGATAAACATAGTCGGTAGCCACTTTTCAAGTTTTGTTCCATCCATGTATTTTTTATTGCTCTTCAGCTTTTCCCACTCTTCACAGAATGGTTGAGCTGGCAATTTCTTCTCGATTCTATTAATTACGTCAAATTTGGCAGAGTTAAGCTGCTTATAATTTCTGATAAACAATAACCATAAGGCACAAACAACAATCCCGGCAACAAGTATCAGGATTGATTTTATATCCCACACTATTGAGACAGCTGCCATAATAGCAAGATTGAGAGTGACAAAAATGTTATTCATCGAATCTCTGCGCTGGCTGATGGAATTTGCCATTTCAACGCACGTCTGCCATTGAGCAAGCAGCAATTCATCTTTAGAATCGTTAGTATTAGCCATAACACCCTCCTCACAGATTATTTAACCAGCTTGAAATATTCGGCCATGTCCAATCAACGATTCGAACATAGCCACAATCACTTGGTATCGTTCCTGCATGGGTGTTATAACCGTATACCCCAAGAATAGGAATACTTTCCTGCTGAGCGCATCTTATCTCCCATAGCTGACCATCAGCATTTCGAGTATTTTGTGTAACAATAGCTATTACACCATCACAACCTTTTATCCTTGTTCTACAGTTTGTTTTCCACTGAGAATCCCACGGCTGTTTAACCGACATATCTACATACTCAAATGGAGAATTATCATTCCGAGCCTGTCCTCTTAATAAATCCCTTAGCCTAATATCTTCCTTGGCAAAACTGATAAAAATCCTTTTCATTGTGATTCACCTCGTTAAATAAATACTTCTATCGGTTCCCACACATTTCTGTTAGAAAACCTGTCCCAGCGGTTTCCAGTTATCATCGGCCATATCGCTCACAAACTTTGTATTGTTGATATAAAGCCGATTATCCTTGTCCCGGACGAAGCCCCAATGGAGGCTGTGTGCGGCGGCGTAGTTCTTAAAAGCGTTGAATTTGTTTCCTATCTGAATATCAATGTTTTTGTCCTTACCCTTGGCCTCGCCGCCCTTAGTTTCAATTACCCATACTGTGCCGTCCTTTTTCATAACGATATAATCGGCATAGAAGAGCCATTGATGCTGCAGACCGTCCAGATATACGATAGAGAAATACTGCTGCCCGGTATCACCGTTTTTATATACCCACTCAATATCGTCCTGCCCCTCGCAGTACTGCTCGAAGAGCTGCTCGGAGGTGCTGCGAACGAGTGAAGTGGCATAGCCGGATGTGTATTCTTCGTAGGCATTGGACAGGTACTTGATTTCTTCCTTAACGCCCGGATCATATTTGAAGAAGTCCTGCTCCGGGATATGGAACAAGCCTTTCTTTGTGAGCGGGATACCGCCTTGCTGCGCCATACCCGCAGTGATCCTGCGAAATTCGTCACGCAGCAGATGCTCGTTGTTGATGATAAAGGCATAGAATTCCGCTGTGTTCAAAGCAAGCAGTTTTTTCTTTGAATTGCCGCCTTTACGGAACAACCGCTCCAGTATGGTCTTTACCTTGCCCGTAGAGAGACCTATTGCCGTCTTGATGGCATCCGTGCTGTGGAGCAGTTGCATACCGTGCTTGTGCGTATCCACACGCTTACGAGTACCGTAATAGGATGTAGCTTCGGCAACCATGTCCGTGCGAACGAAAACGCCGTGGAGAGCCTGTCCGAGTACTTCATCACCGATCACATATCCGTTCCCTTCGAGTAGGAGCCTGTTACGCTGTTTATCCGTACCGAGATGATATTTTTCAACCAATGCGTCATAAATGCGGTTCAGAACTTCACGCTCACCGAGACCGTCAAAATCGAGGTCGCGGTATTCCTTTTCCAGCGTAAATGTCTTGCATTTCTGCTTCAGGAACAGGCGTCTGGTCTCATACGCCTTATCCATCGTTGCCAGCAGTCCTGCCTTGTATTTTTCATCAAAGGTATAGACATAGCAGAAGTCCAGTAGGTCATCGTTATAGTGCTTTGCCTCCGGCATACGGCGAATGCGCCCGATTGTCTGAATCTCGAACTGCTCACTCATGCCTTCGCGCAGTTTGACGAGAATTTTTGCGCGGGGACAATCCCATCCCGTGCTGATTGCCTGCTTCATGAGCAGGAATACGGGCGTAGCGTCATTTTCCGTAAAATTGTCCGGGAGATCACGCTTGTCCTCGCTCATCCAGATACTCACCATGCCGTTATCATAGGTGTAGCCCATCGACTCCAGCTTGCGTTCCACGGCGCGTATAGTTTCCGGCTGACCGTTAGGGAACTGGATCAGCACGAGAGGACGGATGATTTTGCCCTCCGGCAGTACCTCCTGATACCGTGTGGCGATAGCCTTGCGCTTTGCGTCTGCAAGGTCAAGGAGATAATCGTAATCGTCCATTATCTCCATATTGTCCGCGATACCCTCATTGACATACAGAGCCTTTGTAATCAGCCCTTCGTCAATGACGTCCATTTCATCAATTTCAATATACTCGTACCGCTTATTCTCCACAGCCGTTGCGCTGACACGGATGATATTCTTTGCGGAAAAATGGTCTATGATATCCTTTGCCTTGGCAGTGTTGTTGGAATGCTCCTCATCAATAATAACGATGAAGTCCATACCACCGCGATGCGCCTCGGCGATGCGGTCATACAGATTCTTGCGTTCACTGTCGCGGATAGCGGTATTGCCTTTTTTCGTGACAAGTTCCCAATTGATAAAAGTAGTGCTTTCAGCCGGGAATCCGTTGCGCAGTGCATCAAAAAGATTCTGTGTATTCCGATGTGGAGCCACCTTCAGCATTTTCTGGCGGCTCTGTTCCTCAAGATCGCCCTTGCCGGGGCAGAGCCAAATGATAGCGGTATTGGAATTGACCTTATTCAGATATTCATCCACGAAGCCGATAAGGATAATCGTCTTCCCGGAGCCTGTGGGCGATTTGACCACAATGGTCTGCTTGCTGTTGCTGTCGGTAGTCATGTCAAGCAGCTTCAGTACGGTCTGTTCCTGAAAATCAAACAGATTGAGTGTGAGTCCCGTTACCATGTTTCACCAACCTCCCTCAGTTCAAAATTGAAATAGTAGTCTGGGATAATATGTATCTCTACATCCCGGAACAGTGCATTCTGCTCCGTGGTGAACAGCACGTTTTTGGAAACATACAGAGCCTTGACATCCGTGTATTCATTCCACCGTGCGGCGAGGGCATCCGCCTCGTCATCGTCCAGCACCATGATGTACTGCTGACCGTCCAGCTTTACTCCATGCTCCAACTGAATCATCTCGGCGATATGGTCGAGCAGAGCGTCAGATAGGTCTTCCTTATCCTTGGAGACAAAATCCGTGCGGTAGTATTTCAGATTAGCGGGAATCCCCGGTTCCTTGCCATATCCATTGACTACATTGAAAATACGCTTGTAGGTGACATCTTCGCAGATACCGCCTTCGTTGTTTGTGCATAATATGAAGCGTCGATGGCTGCCTTCATGTTCAGAATTGTATTTTATAACTGCGTGAGCTGTAGAACCACGTAAATGGTAAATCACCTGCGTGATTGTATGATAAAGGCCGCTCATCGGAGCGGCCCGATTTCATCCTTAAATTGTTTGCCGTACGCTATCCGGTATCTTCTCTGACCATGGGAGAAGTTCGTCTATGTAGTCATTTGGGGAGTCATCCATATGTGATAAGATCCCATTAAAAAGATATACAAAGTAGTCGTATGGCTTAAGACCGTTAGCCTTAGCAGTTTCAGTGATACTGTACAGTATTGCACTTGACTCGGCTCCATTTGGAGAATCGATAACATGCCAGCTATGCTTACCTACGCAGAACTTGCGTATGCTTCTTTCAGCGTCATTGTTATCAAGAGGAACCATTGGATCATCAAGGAATGTCTTAAGGAACTGTTCTTGATTTAATGAATATGTAAGAGCTGTGTAGAGATGACCGCCTCTATCGATAGGTTTATCTAAACATTGTTTTACCCAATCAAAATATGAGTCTACTAAAGGCTTTACGTTCTGTTTTCTGTTATCCAGTATTTCCTCTTTAGACTTTCCCTTGGTCATATTATCCACGTGATATATCGCCTGGATCCTTTTGATGGCCTCTTTTGCAGTTTTAGAACTTAGGGTCTCCTCACGAGCTGATTTAGTGATCTCAGCATATTTTCTTCTTGCGTGGACCCAGCAACCGGCTACTTTGAGTTCATTCGGCCTTTCTTTAGCCACCGTATGATATACCTGATATCCATCAGTCACCAGAATACCTTCGTAGCCATCAAGAAACTTTCTTAAAACATCTGAGTCCCTTCCAGGTTGATATTCATACAGGTATATTGGTGGAGATCCATATCGTTCCTGAGTGTGGTAAACCCACATGTAGCACTTGCTGTTCGGATTCTCCTTACCATCGTGAATCATCTTGAAAGGCGTTTCATCGCAGTGAATCAATTTGCTCTCAAGGATCTTCTGATGCATACGCCTGTATACTGTTCCTAAATATCTTTGAGTAAGCTTTATCATCCATCCGGCAAGTACTTGCCTTGAAAGGTTTAGATCATTTCTTGCAAACTCTTCCGATATCCTGTTTAGAGGAAGTGCATTGGCATACTTAGCATTGATCACAGCTGCAGCAAGAGTAGGCGTGATAAGACTGTTCTTAAGGAGTCTTTCAGGCATATCTGCTCTTACTACTCCCTCATTATGTTTCCCTGCATATACCGCTAAGTGATGTTCATGGGCAACTGCTTTAGCAGGTATATACTCGATATCTGTATACACATAATCACTGAGTCTTGTGTATCCACCCGGAAACAGTTCTTTAAGCTTATCTTCATCTATCTCGATCAGTGGCTCCACAACTTTTTCAAGTCTGCTTAGGTCAGATTCTCTTTTTCCTTTCGGACGTCTCCTCTTGACTACAACTTCTATGAAGTCAGGTTCTTCAGGAACATTATCCTCTGTCAGGACTTCTGCTTCATTAAAGATATTGATTCCCGCCAGATCCATTGATAGCTGATCATCATTGACCTTAAGGTCTTTCTCAGTTTTTCTTCCAAACCTTTGCTGCGTAAGAATATCGATCTTCTCCTGCAGTATGCTCATATTCTTAAGGAGAGCCTCATTTTGAGCCTTGATAAAATCAAAGGAATCTAAAAGTTGAAGGTAGAGTTTTTCTACCATTTTTCTTGGCATTTTACTAAGTTCTTCAGCTGTTATCCTTTGATCATCCATGTCTTTATGATACCACAAAAACGTTGAAATTTCAAGGGTTTTGAGACTTTTGACAACAGAAAACATATTCAGTTTTTAAGGTGCAAATTTTTATGATACTTCCTAAAATATATTAGGAGATACATCTTTTATCGTTTGTTTTCTTATGACCTCAAATCCATCCATAAGCCATTTGTATTGATCATAGCTTATCTCTGTGGCTTCAGACGTGTTCTTTGGCCATTGGAACCTCCCATTTGAAAGTCTTTTGTAAAGCAGCACGAATCCATCGCCTTCATATACGAGTGCTTTTATCCTGTCGGGTCTTCTTCCGCAGAAAAGATATATACTTCCTAACTCAAACGGATCTTTCCCAAACTGTTCTTTAATGATACCTGCAAGACCATCTATTCCTCTCCTTAGGTCTGTATATCCGCATGCTATGTATATGTGCGTAAACCCTGATGCATCCCTAAGCATTTCTTACAGTCCTTATCGTATCTGCCAAAAGATTTTGTGATGTGTTCTCGTCTACTTCTATTACAATATCTGCAATTTTTATCGTAAGAGTAGCTTTAGCGCAAGTATTTACCGAAACGATAGGAGCCTCCTTGATCTCGACTAATTGTATACTGCTCTCATTTAAAGCTGCTTCTCTGACTTTTCTTAGCCAGTAGTAATACTGATCTTTGGTTATTCCATGTAGGTCGCAATACTCTCTTGGTTTAAGACCGCTATTGATCCTATCCTCAAATACTTTGCTCCAGTATTGTATTCTTGATTCCTTTACTGCCAATCGGGTTTCTTTGCTCATTCGTGCCTCCTTGTTTTCACACTTTTTCCAATCGGAAAAACTTTTTACAACTTGGCACAATTATCACACTTTACACTACTTCATGATAGACGCAGGTGATTTACCATTTACAGAACCACTACCAGCAAAGAAATCTAAAATAGTACTATTATCGTTCGAGGCTATTGAAATTATACGTTCAAGTAAACGAATCGGTTTTGGAGTATCAAAAGGAATAGCCCCATCGAAGATAGCTTTAAGTTCCTTTTTTGCTTCATCCGTATGTCCGACCTCATCATACATCCAATAATTTGTTGAAATTCTTCCACCTACAGAATCTGCATATACTTTTCTACGCACGCCGCCCTTTCCGCCGTTTGTAAAATAAAACCGGGGCCAAGGTCCTTTGTCATATACAATTTGAGCTGCTTTTTTAGATTCCTCTAAAGATTTTTTCAGGACAATTCCCTTAATCCCTGAACGTACCTCATCAGGCGATACGCCACAGATTTCTGCTCGCTTGTTGGCATCATTTAAGTCTTTTAGCTCATATTCACACCAACCATTCATATAATCAAGCATCTGCTCTTGGCTGTATCTCCAATGCGCCGTCACAGCCGGATATAGCATTTCTCCTGTGAAGGGATGTTGAATCGCATAAACCATTCCTTGGTGTGTTTTTGCATCTGACGCTATTGGAGAACCGCTCATCCAAGCGCATCTATCTCCATCAGGATTTTTATAGGCTGCATCCATCTTTTCTGTGCGAGGCAATTTCCCCGGCTGCCAGTTTTCTTTTTTTGCAAACACTAATATGTGCTCAACTTCTAAAGGAATGCCCTTTGAATCATTACGGATAGAATACGTACGCTGCCAAGAAATATTAGCAACAAAACAGGATTCCCCAAATATTTCATCACATAACATCCGTAAAGGAGCTTCCTCGTTATCATCAATGGAGATAAAAATGGCACCATTATCAGATAAAAGATTCCGAGCTAAGCGCAAACGAGCCGCCATAAACGAAAGCCACTTTGAATGGGAGAATAAGTCTGTCTTATCAACAAATGCATCGTCATAAACAAAATCTTTATTTCCAGTGTTGTATGGGGGATCAATGTAGATTAAATCGATTCGCCCATGATGCGTTTTCTCAAGTAGTCGCAGGCTATGAAGATTATCGCCCTCAAGGAGAAAGTTATAGACTTCGCCTGCGGCACCGGTGATTTCTCTGTCCGTGTCTTCTTTGAAGACGGGTATATGGGTACGCATCTGCACATCAACGGCTTCTTCATGCTGTTCCCAGACGAGGCCGTATTTTTTTGCGTTCAGTTCGCTCTCAATCTCACCGAGGGCAATGAGCATGGCGTCATCGTCCTTGTGTTCCTCTTTAATCTGCGCCAGAAAATCCAGCATCCGCTGACGCTTTATCTGTGATAGGTTAGGCATTATCACTACCT
>CAZALQ010000013.1:0-18409 GCA_964485605.1 uncultured Oscillospiraceae bacterium | reverse complement strand
ACAAAGAGCCTTATAAACGGCCAGTGCGGAGGAGCAAAGAACGGCAAATGCGAAATAGATCCCAACAAGGACTGCGCATGGGAAAAGATCTACAGAAGACTCGAAAAGCAGGGAAGGCTTGAAGAATTTACATCTCAGCCCGTTCAGATGAGAGACTATTCCAAAGTCAACTTTAAAGCAGTTAATGAGTACGTTAAAGCTGTAAGAGCCGAAAGATTCGAAGGCTACTACGGCGGAGTTCATCCAAGCGAGAGAAAAGAGCTTACAGAGCATATGGCTCCTAAGGCATTTCCTGCTCCGGATACGGCCGTAATACCAATGAATATGGCAGCAGGAGCTCCTGCAACACCTGTTGTAGCCGTTGGCGATTATGTTAAGGTGGGCCAAAAAATAGGAGAGGCATCAGCCTTTATTTCCTGCAGCGTTCACTCAAGTGTAAGCGGCACTGTAAAGGCTATAGAGACAAGAAAGACAAGCAAGGGAGATGCTACTTGCATCGTTATTGAAAACGACAGGAAGGATGTCCTTGATGAATCCGTAAAGCCCGCAAAGGCTCTTGAAGATCTTACTCCCGATGAAATCGTCGAGATCGTAAAGGAAAAAGGTATTGCCGGTATGGGCGGAGCTGCTTTCCCAACCTATGTAAAATTAAAACCGGGAAAGCCCATCGACTATGTCCTCATAAACGGCAGCGAATGCGAGCCCCTTATAACAGCAGACCACAGAGCACTTCTTCTTTACGCAGATGAGGTCATTTACGGTCTTAAGGCAGTTATGAAGGCAGTTGATGCTCCAAAAGGCATCATAGTCGTAGAAGACAATAAGCAGGATGCCATTGCACTCCTTAAGGAAAAGCTTGAAGGATGCGAAGACCTTTGCGTATTCGAAGCAAAGACAAAGTATCCTCAGGGCGCTGAAAAGATGCTCATCAAGAGAGTAACAGGACGCATGGTACCATCCGGAGGACTTCCTGCAGATGCAGGATGCGTTGTCTGCAACGTAAGCACCGTTAAGGCAATATCCGATGCTATTCAGACAGGAATGCCTCTTACAGAGAGGATCGTTACCGTATCAGGCGAGAGAATCGCACATCCCGGTAACTACCTTGTAAGGATAGGTACAGACGTTCAGGAGATCATAGACTACTGCGGAGGAATCCCGGGAGATAACTATACGATCAAAATGGGCGGACCTATGATGGGAACCGTTCTTGATAATACAGAAGTACCTGTAATCAAGGGAACCAACGGCATTATCGCAGTAGAAGCAGATCATCCTATTGCACAGGACTGCATCAAGTGCGGACGCTGCATGGATGTATGCCCCATGGAGCTTAAGCCACTTTACTTTGCAAAATATGCAGGTGAGGGCAACGCAGAAGGATTTAAAGAACAAAATGTTATGGACTGCATGGAATGCGGATGCTGCGAATACATATGCTCATCCAAGATTCCTCTTGTATATTCCATAAGAGCAGGAAAAGCTTTGGTAAGGGGGATGAAGTAAGATGCTTATTACTAATTTAAAATCAAAAGAAACCCTTGATGCCCTGCTCGAGGGAAAGAAGGTATTCGTTCTTAACTGCTACGGATGCAAGGAAGTAAGCTTCCCTGAAAAAGAAGCAAATGAATATCAAAAAGAGCTAAAAGATGCAGGAAAGGTAACAGGAGTCTTTACAACAGACTATATCTGCAACCCTGAAAACATGAAAAGACGCCTTAGCTACTATAAAGATCAAATCGAAGCAGCAGATGCTATACTCGTATTCTCCTGCGGCGTAGGCGTACAGACCGTTGCAGAATATTATGACTATAAACCGGTATACGCAGCCTGCGATACCATGCACCTTCCGGGAGTACAGGGAGTTACACCTCTTACTGTAGACTGCGGACAGTGCGGAGAATGCTTCCTTAACCTGACCGGCGGCATATGCCCGATCACAGCGTGCTCAAAGAGCCTTGTAAACGGACCATGCGGCGGCACAAAGGACGGAATGTGCGAAGTTAATCCGGATATGGAATGCGGATGGGAGAGGATCTACAGGAAGCTCGAGGATCTTGGAAGACTTGATGAATTCAACTTCCCGGTACAGATGCATAACTTTGCTACATTTGAAGCAACCAAAGAAGCAAAACATTCCGATATAGAGTAAAGACAAGGAGAGAAATCAAAGATGAAAGTTACAGAATTATTTCAAAATGATGAATTTGTAGTGACTGCAGAAGTCGGTCCTCCCAAGGGAATCCATGTTGATGCTCTCGTAGAGGAAGCTAAAGAATATTTAAGCGGACTTCATGCCGTTAATATTACAGACTGCCAGTCCAGTGTACTCAGACTCAGTTCACTTGGTATGTGCAAAGCATTAAAGGATGCAGGACTTAATCCTATTCTTCAGATGACCTGCAGAGACAGAAACCGCATCGCTATCCAGGGAGACCTTATGGCAGCAGCAATGTTCGGAATCGACAACGTACTTGCCCTTACAGGTGACTATCCAACTCTTGGAGACAACCCACAGGCAAAGCCCGTATTCGACCTTGATTCCGTATCACTGCTTCATACAATGGTGACTCTTGAATCAGGATTTGACCTTGGCGGAAATCCTCTCGACGGAGAACCTCCTACATTTGCAAAGGGTGCAGTAGTTTCTCCATGCAGCGATTCCGTTGATGCTCAGCTTGCAAAGATGGAAAGAAAGGTTGCCGCAGGTGCACAGTTCTTCCAGACACAGGCTGTATTCGATTCTGAGAAGTTTGTAAACTTCATGGAAAAGGCAAAGAAATTCGGAGTACCCCTTCAGGTTGGTGTTATCATTCCGAAGAATGCCGGAATGTGCAAGTTCATGAATGCTAATGTTGCAGGCGTATCCATTCCTCAGGAAATGATCGATGAGCTCGCAGCAGACAAGGAGAGAGCAAAGGCCGGAATCACAGGTCTTGAAATTGCAGCTCGCATCATAAGAGAATGCAAGCCATATTGCCAGGGCGTTCACATCATGTCCCTTGGCTGGGAATCCAAGATCCCAACACTCCTTGAGATGGCAGGACTCAAGTAAAAAGAATTAACGTATCTTATACCTCGCTTTTTTAGCAAAGCGAGGTATTTTTTATTGGGAAAAATTTGACTATTTAGTTAGATTGCAATATAATAGTGGTATCAAATGATACTTATCGGAAGGGGATAGTACGAGATGGAAGGGGAAAAATATTCTCGTATAGAAAAAGAATTAGAGATAAAATCTTACTTACAAAATCTTCATTATGCTCTTCAAAATGGAGCAAAAATACAATTTCAGGTAGATAGACATGTTGATGACGAAAGAGATGAAAAGTATACAAATAGATATACAGTAGCTTTTCTTTTTCCCGATGAAGACCCACTTAAAGCCTTAAAAAGGGAATTGTTAAGCCTTACAGTTGAAAACTATATACAAACCGTTATAGATCGTCGCTTTCCCGGTAGATCTGAAATGCGAGAATTTGGCAAAGTATATAATGGAAATGAAGATGTGTATATAAAGATACGAGTTGAATTATTCGGTCAATTTGGAAGTCCCACAACATTCGTTATGTCGTTTCATTTTGCAGAGACTGCTTTTTCTGATGATATGTTTCCTTATCGAAAAAGCTAAAGGGGAGGATGTTTACTATGGATATGACTATTATAAAAAATGAACGAAAGCTATGCCCATGCTGCATGAAAGAGCATAAGGTAAAAACTGTTGTAGTGAAGGATAACCTAACATTCAAAGGACTGAAAGTCTTTTATGATGCTACTTATATGTATTGTGATGTGGCTGATGAGTTTTATATGGATGAAGCGCAGATTCAAGAAAACGATATTAGAATGAAGGATGCATATAGATCAGAACAAGATCTTCTTACTTCCAATGAAATTCATAGTATCAGAAATAAGTATGGTATTACCCAGAGTGATCTTTCTACATTGCTTGGGTGGGGAGGGAAAACTATAACAAGGTATGAAAGTCATCAGGTGCAAAATAGAGCACATGATTCTATCTTAAAAAAAATTGATATAGATCCAGAATGGTTTATATCATTATTAAAAAATTCAAAGGATAATTTTCCTGAGGAGTCTTACCAAAAATACCTAAAAAATGCAACCAATCTATTTAAATCCGATAAAGACTTGTATTTGAGACGAGCTATTGCAGCTAGTTATGCTCAATATGAAGGAGATAGCCTTCTTCAAGGAAATACTGAACTATCTTTAGATAAAGTAGTAGATGTTATTAGATATTTTGCGGTGCATGTAAATAGTCTATATAAGGTAAAGTTAATGAAATTGATGTGGTATGCAGATGCATTATCATATAAAAAAAGAGGGTATGCAATAACTGGGCTTGTATACAAAGCTCTCCCTATGGGCGCTGTCCCCGTAGCACATAATTATATCATAGACCTTAAAAATGTTCCTTGTAAGGAAGTTGATATGGATGGGAACATTGCTTACTATTTTGCACTAGAAGGAGATATTACATTCCCCTCACTATCCAAGGAGGATCTTGAGATTTTAAATGATGTTGTATATAAGCTAGGAAAAATGAGTAAAGATAAAATTATTTCATTTATGCACAAAGAAAATGCTTATATTCAAACACCTTTATATGATGTAATTCAATTCAAGTATGCAAAAGAATTGCAGATTTAGTAGTGAATTGACGTCAAAAGGTTATACAAATATTATTTTTTCAATAAAACAGATAGGATGGTGATCCTATCTGTTCGGAATGAAGGTAAAGGCTCTAAAATAAAAATATTTAGAAGTGTACTCTAAAAATCAAAAGAAAAGGCGCTGAAAATCGTTCATTTATATAAAACGCAAACCAATTAATGAGCATTGAATGTTGACAATGCTCATTTTTATTATTAAAATGTGTTTGAATGAGCACTTGGCAAACGTGCTCTTTTAACTTGGAGGTCATAATGGCAGATTTAGTTAGAAAAATTGAAGATGAAGACATTCCTAAACTTCACGAACTTATGGAGTTAGTTTTTAAAGACTCGGAGTGGTTAAATATTGAACGACTTGGAGGTATGACTAATCATTCATATAAGATAACAAGGAGAGACGGAAAAGAATATCTAGTCCGAATCCCTGGTGAGGGCACTGAAGAGATAATCAATCGTCTTGATGAGCGTAAGAGCACAGAACTTGCCTGCAGTCTTGGCATAGACTCAGAACTTCTGTATTTTGGCGATGACGGAAGAAAGGTTATGAGATTTATACATAATCCTCAGCCAATCGATGAGTCAGTAATGCAAAGGGATGAAAATATCCTTCAGGCAGCGAACATATTCAGAAAGCTCCATACTTGCGGTATCGATACAGGCGTAAGATTCGAAGTATTCGAAATGGCCGCTTTGTATGAAAAGATAATCCTTGATGGCGGTGTAGCCCTTTATGATGACTATTATGATGTCAAGCAGACTGTAATGGATATTAAAGGGGAAGTAGATAAAAATGGAGAGGCACCAAAGGTACCTTGTCACAATGACAGCCTTATTGGAAACTGGGTCCTTGACGAAAATAACAAACTTTATCTCATAGACTGGGAGTACTCAGGTATGAATGAAGCTATGTGGGATTTATCATGCCTATCTATCGAAGCAGTTTATTCTCCTGAAAACGATGAGACTTTACTTAATTACTATTATGGAAGGGAAGCATCAATAGAAGAGAAAAAACGTTTCGTTGCAGCAAAGCTTTACGTAGACTATTTATGGACTCTTTGGGGTCTTACCAGAGTACCATTTGACGGTGATTTTATGCAGGAATATGCAGATAATAGATATATCCGTCTAAAGAAAAATATAGCAGCATATAAAGAATTGGGATAAGGAGAAATATATGATACCTGGAATACTTGCCGGTGTTACGTGGGCACTGGAGACTATAATTCTTTCTGTTGCTTTAGCCATGTCGCCGTTTGTTTCAAATGAGCAGGCAATCTTTCTTGCACCATTTGTATCAACATTTTTGCATGACAGTTTTTCTGCCATCTTTTCTTGTGTATATAACGGAGTAAGAGGGAACCTTCCGCAACTTGCTAAAGCTGTAAAGACTAAAAGCGGAAGATATGTAGCTTTGGCTGCTGTTATCGGCGGACCTGTTGGGATGACGGGATATGTTCTTTCTGTAGCAAATATGGGCGCTTCCATAGGTGCCGTAGCCAGCGCCATATTCCCGGCTATAGGTGCTGTTCTTGCATATTTCTTCCTTAAGGAAAAAATGCAATGGTACCGCTGGGTCTTCCTTATTGCCACGCTTCTTGGCGTATATGGACTTTCATATAGCCCTGAAATCCACATTACAAACTTTTGGCTCGGATTTGCCGGCACTCTCATGTGTGCCTTTGGATGGGGAATTGAGGCTGTAATTGTTGCAAAAAGCGTTCAAGATCCGCTTGTTACAGATGAAATTGCGCTTCAGATAAGGCAAACGACTTCAGCTATAACATATGGAGTAGTTCTGCTTCCAATCCTTCGCGGATGGGGATTTACAGTGTCTTTGTTTAAAGGTACAGGAATGCTCATTCCTACAATTGCTTTTGCGGCATTCTTTGCTACCATATCTTATCTTTTCTACTATAGGGCGATTTCACAGATCGGTGCTTCTAAGTCTATGGCTTTGAATGTAACATACTCCGCATGGGCAATTGTTTTTACAGTAATAATCTTTAAGGATACAAGTGTTTTAAATCCCGTAACTATACTTTGCACATTGGTTGTTTTAATTTGCGGTATTCTTGCTGCAGCTGACTATAAAGACTTTTTAAAGAAATAAAAGGGAGAGAGATATTAATGTCATATTTTTCAATTATTGTTGTCGGTATCATGACCTGCTTTGCGGTAGTAGGTATCATTGATAACCTGTTTTTGCACGATAAGCTTGGACTTGGTCCGGAGTTTATGAAGGGCATGGAGATGATAGGCCCGTTGTGTGTAGCTATCATCGGTATTATTGCCTTAGTTCCTGAAATAGCTTGGGTAATAGAGCATACTTTAACACCTCTATATAAATCAATGGGACTTGACCCATCAATGTCAGTTACAATGATCCTTGCAATCGATATGGGAGGTTTCCAGCTTGCTAAGAGTGTAGCGCTCGATCCGGCAATAAGTAACTGGGCAGGTATTGTCTACGGATCTATGATGGGTGCTACCATCGTTTTCTCAATTCCTGTAGGTCTTGCAGCAATTCAGAAGAAGGATGTTGAAAGTTTTTCAAAGGGCATTCTTTACGGTATAGCTGCCATTCCTGTAGGTACTTTTGTAGGAGGACTTCTCATGGGTATTCCGGCAGTGACAGTTCTTAAGAACCTCATCATTCCGGTAATATTCTCTGTAGTTATCATATTCTGCCTTTCCAAGTTCCCCAAAGGGACAACTAATGTATTTAAGGCATTTTCATCCTTTGTGAATATAGTTGCTATGATAGGTCTTGCTCTTGCAATGATCAATGACCTCATACTTATCCCGCTTTCAAGTGCAGGAGCTTTTGATATTTCCAAGGTTCCGTTCTTTAGAATTTTAGGACCTACAAGTGAGGGCGTCGGTGTTGCAGGTGCAGTTGGAATCGTTCTCTCCGGAGCACTTCCATTTGTATATTGCCTTCAGAAATGGCTTAAGAAGCCTCTTGCATCCCTTGGAAGCAAGACCGGTATGACAGAGGTCGGAATCACAGGATTCCTTCTTAGTGCAGCCAACAACATGGCAATGTTTGCAACCTTTGATAAGATGAAAGAAAAAGAGCAGATTCTAAATATGGCATTTGCAGTATGTGAATCTTTCGTTATAGGAGATCATCTTGCGTTTGCTGCAGCAAATGCTCCTGAAACAATAGCTCCTATGATGGCATCAAAGCTCATTTCAGGAATCTTTGCAGTAATCATTGCACTTATATTCTACAAACCAGCAAAGGCATCTAAATAGTTACGGGAAACCGGGAAAGAGTATTAGAAATGACAAGAAACGAATTTAATCTTCTTTACGCAGTAAAAAAGTACGGACTTCAGAGCCATCGCAAGATGAAAGAACTTGCAGACCTTTCTACAGGATATATTTCTCAAACTTTAAGAGATTTTACTGATAAGGGCTGGGTAGGTTGCGAAGGCATAACCGAAGAAGGTCTTGAGGCTCTTAAACCATACAAGGTAGATAATGCCGTTATTATGGCAGCAGGAATGTCTACAAGATTTGTTCCAATCAGCCTTGAAAAGCCAAAGGGACTTCTTGTAGTTAAGGACGAAGTTCTTATCGAACGTCAGATTGAACAGCTTCAGGAAGCCGGAATTCATGATATAGTCATCGTTCTTGGATACAAGAAGGAAGCATTCTTCTATCTTGAGGATAAATACAAAGGAATTAAGATCATAATCAATCCGGAATTTAATCTTAAAAACAATCCTCATACCCTTTATCTTGCTCAGGAGTATTTAAAGAATACATATATCTGTTCATCTGATGACTACTTTGTTGAGAACCCATTTGAAGAGTATGTATATCAATCATACTATGCTTCTGTTCACGTAGACGAGAAGACAGATGAGTGGTATATGATTCCGGATGCTAAAGGCAATATTTCAAAGGTCGAAAAGTTCGGCACTGTTGGATACATTATGCTGGGACATGCATATTGGAATGCAGAGTTTTCAAAGGCAATGGTAAAGATTCTTAACGATGATGTTGAAGTCGGAAGATATGATCAAGACCTTTGGGAGCAGATAGTTGAAGACAATGTCAAGACACTTCCGCCTATGGAGATCAAAGAATATCCTGCCGGTGACATATTCGAATTTGATTCTCTTGATGAGCTGAGACAATTCGATGATAACTATGTCAATAATACTCACAGCAAGATCATGAAGAATATCGCTAAAGTTCTTGAATGCAAAGAAAGCGATATTCTCAACTTTAAAGCCATAAAGGAAGGTCTTACAAATACAAGCTTTGTATTCGAAGTAAACGGTACTAAATATGTTTACCGCCATCCCGGTGACGGCACAGAGGCGATCATTTCAAGAGAACACGAAAAGAAGGCACTTGAGCTTGCTAAGTCTATAGGTGTAGATCCTACATTCATATACATGAATGCAGAAGAGGGCTGGAAAATAAGCTACTTTGTTGAAGGGATCAGAGTTCCTTCCTATGACAGCTTTAAAGATTCAAAGCGTATGCTTAAAGTCTTAAGGAATCTCCATGATAAGAACTTGAGCGTTGATTGGGAGTTCCTTCCCTGGGAAGAAGCCTGCAAGATCGAAGATATCTTGAAGGAAGAAAAGGGCGGAATTGCAGATAAGGAGTTCGAGCAGCTTAAAGCAGATGTTGAGAAGTGCTACAGAAAGTGCGACGGAGACGGAGTTAAGATGAGATTCTGTCACTGCGATACTTATGCTCCTAACTGGATGATGACAGATGACGGAAAGACAATTCTCATCGACTGGGAATATGCAGGTAATGCAGATCCCGGTTGCGACCTTGGTGCATATATCATGGATGCTATGTGGGATGTTCCGGAAACGGAAAAGTATATCGCAGAGTACTGCGGAGATGAATATAACGAAACACTTAAGTTCCATTATCTCGCATATACAGCCATAATCTCATATTACTGGTATGTATGGGCTCTATATAGAGAAGCATGCGGAGCAGTTATGGGCGAGAGCCTATACAACTGGCATGTAATGGCCAAGAAGTACAGCAAATACCTCGTAGAGAAGTATAACCTGTAGAAAAAACAGTAGGATAATTAGTCACAAAAGAGGGCTTCGGCTCTCTTTTGTGATTTTATTACCCTTGCTATTGTTTGAGTTTTAAATATATGAGATAATAACTAAGTTAATTAACAATATATAGGTAGAAATATGCTTTTACAACTTATTGAAGTAATACGTGAGAGAGGTTTTTTCAAAGGTATTAAATATGCTTTTGAAAAACTCACCGGCAAAGCTCAGATTAAAGACAATATAGATACACTGTTTTATCTTTTTAACAGATATGCAGATATAGGGAAATTTCCAAAAGCGGAAGGTAATTTAAGAAAGCTTCAGCTTTGCGATACTGAGCTTCTTAAAGTATTCGATGCAGTCTGCAAAAAGCACGAGTTTACATATTGGATCGATTGGGGAACTCTTCTTGGTGCTGTAAGGCACAAAGGCTTTATACCTTGAGATGATGATTTGGATGTAACCATGCCAAGAGAAGACTTTGATAAAGCAATGGAGGTTCTTCCCGAAGAGATGAAAAAGTATGGAATCGTTGTTTCTGAGTTTAAGGATTGGCCATACGCAGTATTTGGCTTTTCCTATAGACATGAAGAAACAGGAATTTGGCTCGATGTTTTTCCTGCAGACTTTTACTGTGCAGAAAATGACTCTCAAGAGGAAAAGAATAAACTTAAATCTCTGCTTGAAAAGTATCGCAAGTACTATTTAAAGAGAAGGCTTAAGGATACCAAAGAATCTGTACTGGGTGAAAAAGACAGACTTCTTTCAGAGTATACTAAGTCTCCTGAGAGAACGAAAGGTTACATGACCGATGATCTTGAATTTGAGCCGGGCGTTTTCCTTCAAGATATGGACAATGTATTCCCCTTATCTACTGCTGAATTTGAAGAATTTACTGTACCTGTACCCAATGACCTTGATAAGTACTTAAGGGTTCAATACGGAGACACATATATGCAGTTTCCAAGATCCGGAATAGAGCACCATGGCAGCGATAAGAATAAACTAAGCGAATGGGCGGAAGTTCATGGTGTTGATATGGACGAAGTTTTGCAGGAACTAAAAAATATTGAAGCTGCAATAAAAGCATAAAATTATTCTTTTATGTGCGACTTGATATCATGATTTGTAAACGATGATAATTGATTTACACACATGTATAGGTTATAATATGCAAAGCAGTAATATTTTTGCATTTTAGATATATTTAGGAAAGTATTCCTCTTTTCCCAAGTGGTGGGGAGGGGTAGTTTTTATGTTTTATTTTTAGTTATAAGGAAGAGTAATAATGGATTACGAATACGAAATTAATCTTTTGGATCTTGCAAAATACATCCTTAAAAGATGGAAAGTTATCCTCATTTGCATGCTTGCATTAGCTGTTGCACTTTGTGGATATGCCTTTGTAAAGACTAAGACATACAACAGAGCAAAAGCGACACTTACGGTATCTGCTGAAGTTGCGGCAACACCGGTTGAAAAATTAGACGTTATTAAAAGAGCAGATGTAGTAGGGTATGCCCTTACTATTGCAAATTCCAAAACTGCTACATCAGAAGCAGTAAATCATATTTCCGTTTCTAGAACGCCTTATACAAACGAAGTAGTTGTTGTTTATAGTACGACAGCTGATGATCAGTATGAAGTAATTCAGGCTTTAATGCGTCATTCTGTAGAAACGATTAACAAGATATCCGGATACAAGGTATCATTTAATGATGTTATGCCTTTAAATTCTATAAAATCAGGTCCATCAAAGGGTAAGTACACAGTACTTGGGGCTTTTGTTGGAGCTTTCTTAGTGGCATTATTTTATTCATTAAAATATGTATTTGAAAATAAAGTGAGAGACCGTGAGTTCATTGAAAAAGGACTTAGACTTCCTATCCTTGGAGAATTAAAGAAGTCAGATGATACCTATATATCTCTTGCTACTAATATAAAGTATGGGCTTAAAGATAAGAAAGTTTTGAGCATAAACAGTTTCGAAAAAGAAGGCAAGAAAGTTGCTTTAAAACTTTCAAAAAGTTTGGTTCAAACCGGTTGCAAAGTACTCATTATTGAAGAAAAAGAATATCTATCTAATACTTCAAGCGATATTCCAGCTCTTGAAGTATTAAAAGCCGACAATAAATCATTATCTGTCGGCAATCTGGATGGAGTAGATGTACTATCATATGAGGATCAAAATCAGCTTCCTATTTTATTGCAATCTGAAAAGTTCAGTTCTGAACTTAAGAAATTAAGAGATGCATATGATTATGTGATTTTTAGTACACCTGTTGCTGAAAGTAGTGATGCTACAGTTGCAACATTTGATGCTGAAAGCGATGTCGTTGTTTTTGTTGTAATCAAGGATGTAACAAGCGCAAAAAAACTCCTTAGTTTTAAGAAGGCCTTAGAACTTATTTCGTTGGATGCATTGGGTATCGCATATCATTTCTAGTACTTCATATTTTTTTAATAAAAGGGTTTTATTATATGTATGATTATTTAATTGTTGGTGCGGGATTGTATGGCGCTGTTATGGCTCGAGAACTTACTGATGCAGGCAAAAAAGTATTAGTAATAGAGAAAAGACCACACATAGCAGGAAATGTATATACAGAAAAAATAGAAGGTATTAATGTTCATAAATATGGAGCTCATATTTTTCATACCAATAATAAAGAGGTTTGGGACTATGTAAATAGATTCGCTACCTTTAATCGTTTTACGAATTCTCCTGTGGCAAATTATAAAGGTGAATTATATAGTCTTCCATTTAACATGTATACATTTAATAAAATGTGGGGCGTCGTAACACCAGAGGAAGCCGAAGAAAAGATTAGTGAGCAAAGAACAGAGATATCAGGAAAACCTAAAAATCTTGAAGAGCAGGCTATTTCACTTGTGGGTAGAGATATCTATGAGAAATTAATTAAAGGGTATACTGAAAAGCAATGGGGAAGAGATTGCATGGATCTTCCTTCGTTCATAATAAATAGATTGCCGGTAAGACTTACATTTGATAACAATTACTTTAATGCACTTTACCAAGGTATTCCTATTGGTGGATATACTGCTATGGTTGACAATATGCTTGATGGAATCGATTTGAGACTGGAGACGGATTATTTGGAAAATAAAGAAGAATTAAATCAGCTGGCAAATAAAGTTATATATACCGGTCCAATCGATGCTTTCTTTGGTTATGTACTAGGTCCTTTGGAATATCGTTCAGTACGATTTGAAACAGAGGTACTTGATATCCCTAATTTCCAAGGTAATGCAGCTGTTAATTATACAGATAGAGAAACACCTTGGACTAGAATTATTGAGCATAAGTGGTTCGAATTTGGAAAAGATGAAAATGGTAATGAGTTACCTAAAACAGTTATAAGTAAGGAATATTCATCAGAGTGGAAATTCGGTGATGAACCGTATTATCCTGTAAACGATGAAAAGAATTCTCAACTATATAGTCAATATAAACAATTAGCTGATAATGAGTGTAGCGTGATTTTCGGTGGAAGACTTGGTGAGTACAAGTATTACGATATGGATCAGGTAATAGAAGCCGCTTTAAACGTTGCACATAGTTTGAAATAGAATCATTTAAATTTCATGATAGACAAGGAAGAGACAATGTCTGCAGGCAAAAAAGTAAAAATCATTATAGCTGCACATAAGAAATATCGCATGCCTTCTGATAATGTATACCTACCTGTTCAAGTCGGAGCGTTCGGCAAAGAAAGTATCGGTTATCAAAGAGATGATGAAGGTGATAATATTTCTTCTCTAAACCCATATTTTTGTGAGCTGACCGGCTTATATTGGGCATGGAAAAATTTACATGATGTGGATTATCTAGGATTAGTTCATTATCGTAGGTATTTCTCGCTACATCCACATAAAAAAGATGTTTTTGATTCTGTTTTAAAAGAATCTGAATTAGAAGAATATTTGCAGCCTAAAAGGGTTATAGTACCTCGGAAACGTAGATACTATATTGAGACACTTTATAGCCATTACGCTCATACTCATTTTGAACAACATCTTGATGAGACTAGGAAAATAATCGAAGAAAAATATCCTGATTATGTTGACTCGTTTGATTTAGTTATGAAACAACGATGGGGATACATGTTCAATATGATGATAATGAATAAAGATCTTCTGAATTCATACTGTACATGGATTTTTGATATTTTATTTGAACTTAGAAACAGACTTGGGGAAAAGGGATTAAGTCCTTTCCATTCAAGATATTATGGACGCGTTAGTGAAATAATATTTAATGTATGGGTTCAAAAACAATTAAATGAAGGTGTCGTTAGCGATATTTATGAAATGCCGGTTGTTTATATGGAAAAGGTTAATTGGCTTAATAAAGGCATTGCATTCTTAAAAGCAAAGTTTATGGGAAAAAAATATAATGAAAGTTTTTAAGAAGTTGAATGCTGAGATGCATACAACTGAAGAAAATATAACCTTTCGTATCTTATCAGCATTTGGAATTGTATTTGTCGTGATGGGACATCTAAATTGTAAGATTTTTGAATTTGACTCATGGTTCCCTTACTATTCATTTCATATGGCTCTTTTTGCATTTATATCAGGTTACTTTTACTCTTCGAAATATGATATGGATGTTATATCTTTTTTTATAAAAAAAACAAAAACGATACTGATCCCATTTTACTTAATTTCTTTATTTTACTTGGTTTTACATACTTTTCTAACACACTATGGGGTAGCGTTTGGATCTCTTTTTTCCATATATAATTGGCTAATAAGACCATGGATTAGATGCCAACCCGCAGGATTTAATATTGCAACATGGTATATGATTGCGCTTTATATGGCGGAGATTATTTATGTAATCATTAGGGCTATATTTAATATCATTTCATCTAGCCGTCTTAAAGATTTTTTATTTTTTTTCTTTTTATTGATAACTGCTGCAATGGTTATTTATTATTCGCCTTATTCAGAAGAATGGCAAGCAGTATTACTAAGACCTTTGTTTCTTTGTTTTTTTTGTCATTTGGGGTTTTGTTATAGAACGTATATTGAGAATAGATTTAAATTACGGGCTTCTTTTTTATTGACGATTGTGTTTATTTGCAGACTTCTCCTGATAACTTTATTCGGGAAATGTGAATATGGATTATATGGCTGCGATTTTAATGGTTTACCGTGGTGGGTAGTGATAGCTTCTTCTTGTTTAGGTATAACTTTTTGGTTATGTATAGCACAATTAATTACACCTATTACTAGTAAAGACGGAATTATAGTAAAAATAGGAAGACATACAAGGGAGATTATGGCACATCATCTTTTTGCAACGTTTGTTTTTCATGGATTACTTTATTTCATTTTAAAAATAATCTGCCATATTTCAATATTTGATATCAGTTTAATGAAAAATAACTTGTACTTTACATATACGCCTTGGAATGGTTTTAGTTTAATCACAGTTATTATAAGTATTGGATTGATATTATTAGCTATTTTTCTAAAACAAAAAATTATTGGAATTGTCAGGAGATTTTTTAATCGTGAATAAAAACAAGGATCTCGCTAATATTTCATCAAAAATCAATGAATCAACTCAGGACTTCAGTTTAACATTTATCCAGGTTATAAGTTCTATTGCTGTCGTTACTCTCCACACAAATGGATGCTTTTGGGAGTTTAGTTCAACCGAAAGGTATTGGTTAACCGCTAATATTATAGAATGTTTGTTTTATTTTGCAGTTCCTGTGTTTTTTATGATTACTGGTATAACATTGATAGACTATCAAAATCGTTATTCCACAAAAATTTATTTTGAGAAAAGAATCAAAAAAACTTTAATTCCATATATTGCATGGAGTATATTGGGTGTATTCATATTATTGGCAACTGGCAAAATAGCGTGGGGAAATGTTACTTTTAAATGGATTGTTAAAGGATTAATCTCTACTGATCAAATAATAGGTATATATTGGTTCTTTCGTCCATTGTTTTGTGTGTATTTATGTATTCCTTTGTTTTCTGCTATAGAAAAAAAGAAAAAAATTGAGATGGCGAAGTACCTTCTCATAATTGGGTTCGTAATTAATATTTTAGTACCATTTGTAATTAGTATTACCGAAATTGGGATTGAATGGCAGTATAGTATCAGCCCGATTTCGGGTTACTTATTTTGGGTTTTGGCTGGATATTATATTTACAATACACTATGGGAGAATAATACCCCCCCCCCATTCAAAGACATATATATACATATTAGCAGTGTTAGGATTGATACTTCACATGGTTGGTACATATTTGCTTTCAATTGAAAGAGGATCACTGCAGTCCATATTTAAGGGGTATAACAATGTTCCTTGCGTATTATATTCTTTGGGAATTTTTGTGTTGTTGAAAGACATTTCAAAACGCATCGAAAAGATTGACTGGATTAGAAATACAATAACTGTTTTGGGAAAATACACTTTTGAAGTTTATTTAATTCATTGGTATATTATTATCATTTTTAATGATATGTTTGAGATTAACACTAAATCTATTTTTTATAGACTATTGTTTCCATATAGTGTGTACGTAATTGTAATAGCAATTGTGTGGTGTATGAGGAAGATTCCATTAATAAGAGATATTGTCCCATGATAGTTTGTTATATTATTTACTGTATTTAATTATTTCGGAGGTATTTGATGTCAGAAATTTTAGATGCTGCGAATGACACTGTTCTTATTTCAGTTATCATTCCCGTATATAAGGTTGAAAAATATATAAGGAGATGCATAGATTCAGTACTTAATCAATCATACAAAAATATTGAGATAGTATTAGTCGATGATGGCAGTCCGGATAATTGTGGGGAAATATGCGACGAGTATAAAGAGATTGACAAAAGAGTATGTGTTTTTCACAAAGAAAATGGTGGTTTGTCTGATGCAAGAAATTATGGTGTAATGCATGCGCGTGGTGAATATATTGTATTTATTGACTCGGATGACTATGTGGAAAATGATTATATAGATTATTTGTTTTCTCTCATCAATAAGTATGGGACAAAAATGTCTCTGTGCCAACACCGTACAATATTCAATAACGGGCATATTAAAGAAATAAATCTTACTGGTGATAGTATCATGAGTTGTAAAGATTGTTTAGAAAATATGCTTTATCATAATATAATTGATACATCTGCCTGGGCAAAAATGTATCACAAATCATTGCTGAAAGATGTGTTTTTTCCGAAAGGAAAGATTTTTGAAGATATCGGGACTACTTATTTGTTTTTTTTGCAGTGTGACTACATCGCTGTTGGCTATGAAAGAAAGTATAACTATATTTTTCATGATGATTCAATTGTTAATAGTGTCTTTAATGAGGCCAAATTTAATATGTTAGAAATGACGGATAAAATGGCAAAAGATGTTGAATCGGCCATTCCCGAGTTATCAAAAGCGGTTTTAAGGAGACGTGTTTATTCAAGATTTAGTACCTTAAATCAAATGTTATATTCTAGTCAATATGATGATAAAAAACATGAGATTGTTAATTTCATCAAGATCAATAAATATAACATTTTGTTTGATAAGAAAGCTCCCAAAAGAGATAAAATCGCAATCATTTTATTATGCACAAGCTATAACCTTTATAAAAGAATTTGGATTATTTATAGAAAACGTATAATGGGTGATTAATTGTAATAGAAATGTATAGAATGTTTTAATCGATAGAGGTTTTATTGAATATGGTTTCTTCAGATATTGATTTAGTTATTATATGGGTTGATGGTAATGATAAAGATTGGCAAAATGAAAAGAATCATTATCTTGGAATTGAATCAGATAATATTGATTCCGGCGATGCACGATATCGTGATTGGGGATTGCTAAAGTATTGGTTCAGATCAATAGAAGCTAATGTACCATGGTATCGTTATGTGTTTTTTATTACAAATGGTCAAAGCCCTGAATGGTTGAATTTAAATTGTAATAAGCTAAAGTTTGTTAAACATTCAGATTATATGCCAAAAGACTTCTTACCGACATTCAGTGCTAATCCTATTGAGATTAATTTGCATAGAATAAAAGAGCTATCTGATTCATTTATTTTCTTTAACGATGATACTTTTATAATTAATCCTGTAGAAAAAAATATTTTTTTTAAAGCAGGTTTACCTGTTTATCCTGCAGCATTACATTGTGTTGTCCCAAATGCTGGAAAAAGCGAAGAAGTGATGAGCCATATTTATGTAAATGATATTACGATGGTTAATAAGTATTTCAGTGTAAAAGATATAAAAAAAAATATAAGTAAATGGCTTAATCCATTTAATGTTGGATTGAAAAATTCTATAACAACATTATTTGAAATGCAGCATAGTGGATTTGTCGGATTCTTTAATCATCATTTGCCTGTACCAATTCGTAAAGAAACAATAAGTGAAATATGGGAAAAGGAGCCTGATATAATGAATTTGACATCAAAAAATAGATTTAGAAACAAAAACGATGTTAATCAGTATATCTTTAGGTACTGGGAATTAGCAAGACAGAGTTTTTATCCAATTAATAACAGAGAATTAGGCGATTACATTGTGCTTAGCCCTCAAACAATCGATCATACAATTAATTTGTTAAATAACTATACAAAAAAAATGATCTGTTTGAATGA
>CAZALQ010000012.1:0-18644 GCA_964485605.1 uncultured Oscillospiraceae bacterium | reverse complement strand
AGAACTTGCGGCATTAGATGATTAGAAAGCAAAATCCCTCTCCTTAACAGGAGAGGGATTTTTGTATCGTTTAAAACTAAAGAGCTTTACAGTTTCTTAAGCTTTTTAAGGCAGCTTGGGCATACCATTTTTCCGTTGAATTCGACAAGATTCTCGGCTTCTCCGCAGAATACACATGTCTGCTGATATTTGCGCAGGACAATATCTGTTCCGTCTACAAAAATTTCAATCGGATCAGTTTCTTTAATATCGAAGGTTGTACGAAGTTCCTTCGGGATAACAATTCTTCCGAGCTGATCTAACTTTCTCACAATACCTGTTGATTTCATTATTTCCTCCTCGTTTTATTTTTTGTTTTTATTATCAAACAATGACGCAAGACTCGCGCCTGCATTGACTAGTCCTGTGAAGGCGGAAAGTTTACTCTTGTTGGCGGATACTATGCCGGCAAAATCGGCGACTGAACGAGATGCTTTCCTTATGCTTCCCGTGGCTATATCCGTGGTCTCCTTTGCCTTGTCAACTATAACTGTTGCATCTTTTAAGATGACTTTTGCTTCATCAAGAGCAACATTGGCTTTTTCAAGAGTTTTGTTAAGCTCCTCTGCAGTTTTTAAGAACTTGCTTAAGAGGCGAATCAACATAACCAGTACGACAATCGCCACAACAAGAAGTACACAAACCAAAGCCTGCTGAAGTGTGAAGCTAACTGTGAATTGCTGATTCATACGATTACCTCCGACTAACATCCTATATTATGCAACACTTATGTAAGATTTACAAGGGGGTTTAGGTGTATAAATTTTTAAAGAATAGACATATGACAAAAAATTTCGGCTTTTTGACAAATAATATTTATTACACTATAATAACCTCGGTTAAAGAAAAAAACAGTCATAGGAGATTCATATGGCAAAATATATAATCAAACATTCCGCTCCCCTTAAAGGGGAAGTGGCTATTTCTGGCGCAAAAAATGCCACTCTGCCCATACTTGCAGCAACAGTATTGACGGACGGCGTTTGCGAAATCCTTGATGCTCCGCATCTTTCCGATGTGGAAGTAATGTGTGAGATACTCCGCTCTGTGGGAGCGACAGTAACAGAGGATTATGAGAATCACAGAATTGTAATCGACGGTTCTACAGTAGATAAATCCGTTGTACCATACGACCTCGTCAAAAAGGAGAGAGCTTCCTTCTTTATAATGGGACCGCTCCTTGCAAGGATGGGAAAAGTTAATATAGCACTCCCCGGAGGTTGTGCTATAGGTGAAAGACCGGTTGATCTTCATACTAAGGGCATAAAGATGCTCGGTGCAAGAGTTGTTACTGCAGACGGCGAAGTAAATGCCAATGCCGACAAACTTAAAGGCGCTCTTGTCTACCTTGACTTCCCAAGTGTTGGTGCAACCGAAAATATCATGATGGCAGCAACCCTTGCTCAGGGAGAGACAGTCATAGAAAATGCAGCTGAAGAACCTGAAATAGTAGACCTGGCCAACTTCCTTAACAGGATGGGTGCCCAGATCAAAGGCGCAGGTACTGATACTATTAAGATCACGGGCGTAGAAAAGCTTCACGGAACAAGATATGCAGTAATACCGGACAGAATAGAAACTGCCACTTTTATGATTGCAGCTGCAACCACAAGAGGCGATGTCCTTATTAAAAACTGCATTCCTGACCACGTAAGACCTATTATTGCAAAGCTTATCGAGTGCGGCGTAAGCATTTCGGACGAGCTCGAGGGATTAAGGGTAAGAGGTGATGTTAATCCGCTTAAGGCAACAGATATAAAAACGCTTCCTTATCCGGGATTCCCAACAGATGCACAGGCGCCTATCATGGCGTTCCTTACAACTGTTGAAGGACAAAGCAAAATCAATGAAACGCTTTTTGAAAACAGGCTCATGCACGCAGCAGAACTCAACAGAATGGGTGCGAATATTCGTGTCGACGGAAGGACTGCAATAGTTCCCGGAAATCAAAGACAGCTTGAAGGCGCATCTGTTATGGCAACAGATTTAAGAGCAGGTGCAGCACTGGTCATCGCAGGACTTGTAGCCACCGGCACAACTGAGGTTACCAATATTTATCATGTTGAGCGCGGATACGAAGATTTTGTAAAAAAACTCACAGATCTTGGTGCAAATATTATAAAAGTTGAATAAAATCCTGTTTTAATTAGGGAAAAATGGTATAATAATACAGGAAAATTTATCGAGAGGGAAATTATGATTAAAAAGCAAATAATCAATTCAGTTATCATGCTGGCACTTTCTGTTGCACTGGTTTTCGGAATCGGTGTTGCCACAAAAAAAGAAGTGCTCAGCTATACACCCGGAACCTATTACGGTACAGCAACCGGAAACGCGGAGGGTCTTTGGGTAGAGGTAGAACTTACCGAAGATAAGATCAAGAGCGTAAATGTTATAGAGCATCATGAGACAGCAGGCATATGCGAGCCTGCAATTGAACAGATTCCGGTCAAAATCGTAACAGCCAACTCTCCGTATGTTGATGTTGTTGCAGGTGCAACAAAAACATCAGACGGCATTAAAAATGCAGTTGTAAGCTGCATGTATCAGGCGGCAGGAAAAGAAGAAATAGTTCAGCCGCCTGTACATGAAGATCCTGTACCGCTTGAATACAGCTATAAGCCCGGGACCTATAAGGCTTCAGCTGAAGGATTCTATGGAGAAGTCGGTGTAGAAGTTACATTCAGCGAAACTGCTATTACTGAAGTAAAAGTAACAAGCTATGAAAGAGCCGAATACGGTGATGAACGTGTAGCAGAAGTTGAAGAAACTGTTATTCCGGATATAATTAAATGGCAAACATATGGCGTTGACGCATGTTCAGGAGCAACCTACACATCTAACGCTGTAATGGAAGCTGTACAAAACTGCGTAGAGCAGGCAAAAAATTAGTTAATTAAATCCATACCTGGATTTGATTGTATAAAGTAGTAAGTTGGATTCCCAATTCAATGGAGCAATTCAACAAGTAGTAATTTTGTTTCTTTGAAATGGGAAACAGGAGGTATTGAAAATGAAAAAAGTATTAGCTATTCTTCTTGCACTTGTCATGGTTGTTGCTATGACAGCTTGCGGAGGAAAGAAAGATCCTGAGACATTCCAGTTCGGTCTTGGTGTTGCTAACAGCGTATCTGCTACAGCAGCAACAGCTGAAAAGGAAGGCCAGGTACAGGTTAACCCAACCTATGCAATCATCCTTGTAGACAAGGACGGAAAGATTGTAAAGTGCGAATTTGATGTAGCACAGGAAACAGCAAAGGTTGATGCTGCCGGAGTATGGTCATTCACAGAAGCTCCCACAAAGCGTGAAAAGGGTACAGACTATAACATGGCCAAAGCTTCCCCAATCGGAAAAGAATGGTATGAGCAGGCAGACTTCCTTGCAGAGAAGGTCATCGGACTCACAAAGGATGAAGTTGTTGCAAAGCTCGCATATGACGGTGAAAATCATCCTACAGACGCTGACATTCTTGCAGGCTGCACAATTCACATCAATGATTTCGTAGATGCTCTTGTAAATGCATTTGGACACCTTGAAGATGCAGGAACAGCAACAGAGATTCAGCTTGGCGTAACAATGTCAACAACACCAAAGGATGGAGAGTCCTTCCAGTTTGATATCAATGTTGGCGCTTCCGCAAAGGATGCAGACGGAAAACTTTCCGCTGTTCAGATTGACTGCTCACAGCTCAAGTTCACACTTGGCGAAGGCGGAGCTATCACAAACCCATCAGATCTTCGTTCCAAGTTCAATAAGGGTGCTGACTATGGTATGACAAAGGCATCCCCAATCGGAAAAGAATGGTTCGAACAGGCTGATCACCTTGGCGAGTCCCTCGAAGGAAAGACAGTTGATGAAGTTAAGGCCGTAGCTATCGATGCAGACGGAAAAGCAACTGATGCTGATATCCTTGCAGGATGCACAATCGGACACCTTGATGGACTTATTGGATCAGTCGTAAATGGCTGGAAATAGTATTGGATTAGCTTTAATCTACTTTTAAGGGGTTGTATGAATTACAACCCCTTTTTTAAAACAAGCAGCATATGAATAATATATTGAAAAAATCAATATCGATCTTTTTGATTTTGACTGTTCTGATTCTTTCTTGTTCGTGCACCGATGGAAAACATCATGATAACAGAACTAAATACAGCTGTAATATATGGGACTATTTTGATACCATGATTACGGTTATTGCATATTGCGATAACGAAGAGGAATTCAGTAAACTGGAAACAAAAACGAGGGATCCTTTTAAGCATTACAATGAGCTTTATGATATTTACAATAGTTACGAAGGAGTAAATAACATAAAGACCATTAATGAAAATGCCGGTACCGATCCTGTGGTTGTAGATACTGAAATAATTGAACTTTTAAAATTCGGAATAGATCTTTATGAAAAAACTGACGGCAATGTAAATATTGCCTTCGGAAGTGTTCTTAAAATATGGCACAACGCAAGAGATGCTGCAGAAACAGATCCTGCCAATGCTTATGTGCCGGACATTGAAGATTTAAGGGAAGCGGCAAAACATTGTAATATAGCGGATATTATTATTGACGAGGCAGCTGATACAGTACTTCTATCTGATAGTCTTATGTCTCTTGATGTAGGCGCTATAGCAAAGGGATTTGCAACTGAAAAGATTGCAAAAGCTCTTCAAGATGATGGGTATGATTGTTTCCTCATTTCTGCGGGAAGCAGCAGCATAAAGGCTGTCGGAAACAAACCGGACGGAAGCAGCTGGACTACGGCTGTTGATACGGATCCCGATTATGATCTCTTAAACATATCAGGTCATTCTATTACTACAAGCGGTATTTACCAAAGATATTATGAACTTGACGGCAGGAAGTATCATCACATAATCAATAAGGATACTTTGATGCCGGAAATCAATTTTATGTCTGTCACTTTGATTACCGATGACTGCGGGCAAGGCGATGGTCTTGCTACGGCAGTCTTTAATATGGATATAGAAAGCGGTATGAAGTTCGTTGAATCCGGTGAAAACATGTATGGAATGTGGATAGACCTTGAAGGAAACAAGATATATTCCAAAGGCTTTAAAGATTTTATAAAGTAGTAGAGAAAAAAGGATGTTCCATTGGAACATCCATATGATGGAGCAGGTGAAGGGAATTAGCGTCTTTGCTCTGCAAATCCGCCGTCCTCGCTGACGGCTCGGACCAAAAAGGTACCCAGTACCTTTTTGCCCTTTCGGGTTCGCTTCCCTTTCGGAAGATTAAAAAAGGATGTTCCAATGGAACATCCATATGATTGAGCAGGTGAAGGGAATCGAACCCTCAACCCCAGCTTGGGAAGCTGGTGTTTTGCCACTAAACTACACCTGCACAAGCTTTAATCATTATACTATTTGTCTCGAAAAAGTTCCACAATTGTTTTTATGTAAAAAAAGCCATCATTTCACGAATTTGCACATTTATGGCAAATTTGTCCTTTATCATACATTTTATAAATGTTATAATTTTATAAAAAGATACAGTTGTCACTATATGGAGGTTTTTTATGGGTCTTGTAACTACCAAAGAAATGTTCCAAAAAGCGTATGATGGCCACTATGCGATAGGGGCTTTTAATGTTGATGATATTGATATTATGCAGGGAGTACTTGATGGCGCCGCGTCCGTCAATGCTCCCGTTATTATTGCAATAAGCGAGGGTGCACTTAAGTTTATGCGTCCCGCCTTTGTCGTCGCAGCAGCAAAGGCAGCTGCTGAAACATACAATATTCCTATCGCACTTCACCTTGATCACGGTAAAGATTTGGACCTTATTAAGAATTGCGTCGATATAGGCTTTACCTCAGTCATGATTGATGCATCGGCATATGATTTTGAAGAGAACATTAGAATTACAAAAGAAATTGTAGACTATGCTCATGCAAAGGGCGTTGTAGTTGAAAGTGAACTGGGTGCCATAGCAGGCATAGAAGACGATATTAATGTTGATGATAAATACGGCCAGTTTACCCATCCGAGCGATGTAGTCGAATTCGTTTCCAAAACCGGAATAGACAGCCTTGCAATAGCCATAGGCACAGCCCATGGTGCATACAAGTTTAAACCGGGTCAAAAGCCTCAACTTCGCTTTGATATCTTAGAAGAAGTTCAGGAAAAGCTCCCGGGATTTCCCCTTGTTCTGCACGGAGCTTCCTCGGTACCAAAGGATAGACTTGATATTTTTAATCAGTACGGCGGTAATATGCCTGAAGCCATTGGTATTCCTACGGATATGCTTCGCAAAGCATCAGAGATGGCAGTCTGCAAGATCAATGTAGGAACGGATATAAGGGTTTGCTATTTCGGTGAGATCAGACGCCAAATGGCACTAAAGCCTGAGAAGTTCGACGGAAGAAGTTTCCTTGAACCCGCAAGAACTGCTGTTGCGGAAATGGTTGCCAAGAGAATCACAGAGGTTTTTGGAAGCAACGATAAAGCATAAGGTTAATACGGCGCATTTGCGCTGATTAAAGAGTTGTATATTGTATTTCTATAGTTTGATTAAAAAGGAGAAAAGTATGAAAAAGAGTATTAAGAGCATTCTTGCTCTTGTCCTTGCCCTCGTAATGGTCTTCGGACTTGCAGCCTGCGGCGGATCAGGCAAGAAAGAGGACGAATCAAAGTCCGAAGTTCAAAAAGCAATTGAAGCAGCTCAGGGCATGACTTTAGAGCAGCTCGAAGAAGCAGCAAAGAAGGAGCTTGAAGAGCATCCTGACCTTACATTCAACGCTGACTCTCTTACATCAGGCGTAAAAAAGGCTCTTGCCGGCTTTGAGAAAAAGTATGAATGGGCAGCAGGAAGAACCGCTTACAACTCCAAGAAGGGAAGCGAGTATCAGCCAAAGCTTATAGCAGCACAAAAAGCTAACAGCTATATTGCCGATTTCGTTATGATTCAGGATGCATCCTTCCTTAAGAATGCAATGCTGGATACAGGATTCCTTCGCAGCTATGTACCATCCGGTGAGGGTATTGATATCGCAGACGGTGATAAAGAACCTCTTGTCGGAGTAACCTTCAACAAGGTATTCATGTACGACAACACAAGGGTCGGTGCAGAACAACTTAAGAATGTATGGCAGATGACAGGTGTTGACGGAGCAAGCCTTAAGGGCGTATCCAATGTTTCATATCAGAGCCCTCTTGGTGAAGATATCAACATGAGCTTCCTCATCATGCTCACAAGCCCTGCAGCTTGCGAAAAGCTCACAGCAGCTTACAAGAGCTATTTCGGCAAAGATTATGATCCTTCTGCTGATGACTATGACAACATCGGATATAAATTTGTTGCAGAATTCATTCAGAATGTAGGACACTGGCACAGCTCTGACTCGTCAGAAGTTAAGAAGATCAACACCTATGCTGATGACGGACGTATCATCTTTGCAGGTCTTTGCAAACTTAAAGATTATGAGTATTACAAAGATGATTACAAGGATACCGATCAGTACTACACAAAGACAGTTACAGCAGCAGGATGGAACAATGATGTAGAAGGATTTGACGGATTTGTTTACAACATGTGGACACTCATTCCTGATACAGCACAGCTGCCGTATACAGCATGCCTCTTCATTAACTATATCCACACTGAAGAAGGCTTCAATGCAGGTTGGGGCGGAATTCTCGGTTACTATTCTTCCAACCAGCTTATTCCTTCAGTTGAAGGAGATCCCGCACTTTCAGTTTGGAAAGAGCAGTGCATAGTTGAGGATGTTCAGTATATCGATTCCGTATATGCAACAGCAGTAAAATTCATCAACATGCAGATGGCAGGTGTTAAATAGAGCAAGAGCTCTTTTTAGACGCCCCATTACAATGTAAGTGTTTTCTCAGGGGGCTTTTAAGCCCCCTGATTTTTTTAGGAGTTTAGTTATGAAGAATACGCAAAAGTTGCCTCTTGGCAACAGGATGAAATCGTATTTTTCCAAACCGGCAAATGTTATTTGTATTGTTTTCCTGATTATTCTTATCGCAACGGTAGTTATTCCACTTGGGACTTTACTTATAGGGTCATTTAAAGTTAACGGTAATCAGGAAGCTATATACATAGGGCAGGGTGTTGCAGACGGCGACTTTACATTCCACCACTGGACAGAACTTCTTACAAGCAAAGATTTTAACTATGCTTCCATAAAGTTCTGGATCCCCTTAGGGCAGTCAGCACTAATGGCCTTACTGGCCTGCCTTGTGGCAGTTGGTTTTGGCGGCATCGTTGCCTGGTTTATAACAAGATCAGATTTGCCGGGTAAGAAATATATATCGACAATATTTGTATTTCCATACATTATGCCGAGCTGGGCTATGGCTATGTTTTGGGAGAACTTCTTCAAAAATACCCAGATGAATGCGGGTATGGGACTTCTTCAAAGTGTCACCGGAATTTGTGTACCGGAATCTGTCGTATACGGCCTGTTCCCGTGCGCAATGAGCCTTGGCCTTCACTATGCGCCTTTTGCCTATATATTAATAGGCGGTATATTGAGAAATATGGATGCAAACCTGGAAGAAGCAGCAACTGTTCTTAAGGCCAGCAGATTTAAGATACTTAGGAAAGTTACTCTTCCCATCGTAATGCCGGCCCTTGTATCTACAGTACTTCTGGTATTTTCCAGCAGCATAAGCAGTTTTACGGTTCCATTCTTTTTAAATAAGAGCAGTATAAACAGCGGTAACAACTTTATATCCATATCTGTTCAGATGAGGAGCCTCATCAATACGGGCTTTACCAAGGGACAGGGATATGTGCTTGCTATCATACTGATGATGTTTTCCATCGGTATCCTGACTTTAAATAACTGGTTTACAGGAAGCCGTAAGTCTTTTACAACCGTAACAGGAAAATCCGGTCAGGTATCCCTTGTTAAACTCGGAAAAGCAAGGATAGTCATTGCAGTTATCCTTTTTATCCTGGTAACCTTCTTTGCGGTCATGCCGCTGTTCTCATTTGCCATGGAGAGCGTTTTAGAGGTTCCGGGAGACTGGTCGACATTTACTCTTCGCTACTGGCTTTCTACAGAAGGCTTTGAGGGGAGCAATAAAGGCGATACGATCGGTATTTTAAGAAGCGCTATAATGTGGAAAGCAATGGGCAGAAGCCTGCTTCTCTCCATTACAGTATCACTCATAGCCGGTACTTTCGGACTTCTCATAGGTTATGCGGTAGCAAGAAAGAGAAATTCTAAGCTTGCGACTACAGTTTCAGATTTGGCATTCCTTCCTTATTTGATCCCGTCGATGAGCTTTGGAGCTGTATATTTAGCCTTATCATACACAAAAGGGTTTACATGGCTTGACGGTTCATTCTTCCTGCTCATACTTGTCGGATCCATAAAGTTTATGCCATTTGCCTCAAGAACAGGCACCAGCGCCATGCTTCAGCTTTCCGGTGAGATCGAAGAAGCTGCCATAATAATAGGGGTGCCATGGATCAAGAGAATGACGAAAGTTTTATTCCCGATTCAGAAATCCAGTTTCATATCAGGATATCTTCTTCCGTTTATTTCCTGTATGAGAGAAATGTCCCTTTTCGTTCTGCTCGCGGCGAGTTATACTACTCTTGTTACGACAGTACTTCAGGAGTACAGCAGAACAGGCCTTACTCAGGCAAGTAACGCCATCAATCTGCTCATTATAGTATTCGTCCTTGTGATACAGTTTATTGTCAATAAACTTACAGGCGCAAGCATAGATAAGGGCGTGGGAGGTAATTAATATGCCGAAAATTGTATTAGAAAATGTCAGCAAGAGATTTGACGATTTCGTAGCTGTAGATAATTTGAACATGGTTATTGAGGACCGTGAGTTTATAACTCTCCTCGGACCTTCAGGCTGCGGAAAGACAACGACCCTTCGTATGATTGCGGGTCTTGAAACTCCCACTGAAGGAAAGATCACCATAGGTGATCAGGTTGTATTTGACTCCGAAGCAGGAATTAATGTATCTCCTGCAAAAAGAGACATAGGATTCCTTTTCCAAAACTATGCTCTGTGGCCTCACATGACTGTATATCAGAATATCGCTTTCGGACTTGAAAATCTGAAATGGCCAAAGGATGAAATACGCAAAAGGGTAGATGAAATGCTTTCAATGCTCAAGATAGAGCAATTTGAAAAAAGATACCCAAGCGAACTTTCAGGAGGACAGCAGCAAAGAGTCGCTATAGCAAGAACCTTGGCACCAAAGCCTAAAGTATTGTTCATGGATGAGCCGCTTTCTAACCTTGATGCTAAATTAAGGCTGGAGATGAGGACTGAGCTTAAAAGGCTTCACGCAGATACAGATTCCACTTTTGTATATGTAACCCATGATCAGCTCGAGGCTATGACTCTCGCCACCAGGGTATGCCTTATAGAAAACGGCGTTATGCAGCAATACGCTCCGCCTCTTGAAACCTACAGCAATCCTGCAAATCTCTTTACAGCAGACTTTGTAGGTAATCCTACGATGAACTTTATAGAAACAAGCGGTAAGGTTCTCGATGAGAAGACTGTAAATGTGGACTTCTTCGGACATCCCTTTAAGTTCACCGCCAACGAAAAATTGGGTGAATATAGCGGTGAGGGCCTTGTCATAGGAATCAGACCTGAATACATAGAGCTCGAAGAAGGCAATCTCTGCGGAAAAGTATACGCTACGCTTCCTGCCGGTATGGAAACGACCGTAAAAATTGATGTCGATGGTTTTGTACTCACATCGGTTAAGTTTGGAAATGTAGACTACAAAGTAAATGATCAAATGAAGTTTAATGTTGCAGGAGACGGTGTCATCTTATTTGATAAGAAGACAGGAAAGAATATCGGAAAAGGTACACTGACACTTTAAGCATTAATAGATTTCACAAAAAAAGCCCGGAAGTATATACTTCCGGGTTTTGCATTAATGAGTATTATTAATCTTCAAAGAACTTATCCATAACGGCTTTTCTTTGGATATAGAGGTTTTCTGCAGCTTCTTTGGTCGCTGCCTTTGTGCTGTAATATACCTTTATCTGAGGCTCTGTACCTGAAGGTCTTACTGCCATCCATGAGCCGTCTTCAAAGAAGAATTTAAGTACATCAGATGCCGGAAGACCGTCAAGGCCGGGAGCATAGTCTTTGATCTCCTTAATTTCTGTGAACATGTTATGACCTTCTGCTCTGAGCTTTGCCGTAAGGTATTTCATCTTATCGGCTCCTTCTTTACCCTTGAATACATAGTTGTCAAGGCTGTCAAGGTAGAATCCGTATTCTGAGTGGATCCTGTCCATAATATCACCAAGTTCAAGGCCCTGCTTTTTGTAATATGCACATGCGGAGCAAAGTGTTAGAACGGCATAGGCTGCGCATTTATCTCTTACATAATCTCCGGAAAGGAAACCATAGCTTTCTTCGCATCCGAAGATGAAATTCATATTCGGATCGTCCTGATATCTTGTCATCAGCTCGCCTATATATTTAAAGCCTGTTAAAGTTTTAAATACGCTTATATCATTTGCTTTTGCTATATCAGATGCGAGTTCTCCGGATACTATTGTCGTAACGAAGAATGGGCCTGCTGGCATTTTGCCTTTATATCTTTCTGCTGTGTAGTAAAGAAGGAGAGCGCCTATGGAGTTTCCGTCGAGGAATTCGAGCTTTCCGTTATGCCTTATAGCAACTCCTGTTCTGTCTGCATCGGGATCTGATCCTACTGCAATGTCTGCTCCAATATTTTCACCAAGTTCCATGACCATGGCCATTGATGGCTCGTTGCCCGGGTTTGGTGACTTTACAGTGGGGAAGTCGCCGTTTGGCTCTTCCTGTTCTTTAACACATGTAACATTTGCAAAGCCTGCATCTTTAAGTACTCTTCTTACAGTTACATTTCCGCTTCCGTGGAGAGCTGTATATGCAACTTTAAGCTTTGCATTGTCAATTAGGTTCATTTCCGGTACAGCTTCTCTTACGGCTTTTGAATATGCTGCAAGTACTTCTTCACCTATGTATTTAAGAAGCTTAACTGATACGGCTTTTTCTACGGTTGTTGTCATCGCATCGGTGACAGAAATAGAATTTACCTTTTTGATTACAGCATCTGCATCATCAGGAAGAAGCTGGCATCCGTTTTCATCATAGGCTTTGTATCCGTTGTATTCCTTTGGATTGTGGCTGGCGGTTATGACTACGCCGCCAACGCAGTGATAATATCTGACTGCAAAGGAAAGAAGGGGAGTAGCTGATACAAAAGTGAAAAGATATACAGGGATTCCGTTTGCTGCAAAGGCAAGAGCTGCTTCCTTTGCATAGCTTGCAGAATTGTTTCTCGTATCGTATGCTATTGCGACTCCTCGCCAAACCTCTGTTCCGTATTTATCTAAGAGGAATTTGGCAAATCCGTTGCTGGCCTTTCTCACGTTATATTTATTGATTCTGTTTGAACCAAGGCCCATGATGCCTCTGAGACCGCCGGTACCGAATTCAAGATCCTTATAGAACCTGTCTTCGATTTCCTTTTCATCGCTGATGAGAGCAAGTTCTTTTCTGTCTTCTTCATCAAAGCAGGGATTGGTCTTCCAAAGCTCGTATGTTTCTCTATAGTTCATATTGATCTCCATTCTGCCGTAAATCGGCTAATAGTAAATAATCACTTCTTTCCAAGAAGTGCGAACATATTTGATTTATATGCTTCAACTCCGGGTTGGTTGAAGGGATTGACGCCTGTCATCAAAGCTGAAATACCGCATGCAGCCTCAAAGAAGAATATGAGCTGGCCTAGGGAATCTTCATCCTGTTTGTCAGCTCTTACCTCAAGGCAGGGAACTCCTCCGTCCATATGAGCTTTTTTGACGCCGTCTCTTGCAGCGTTATAGATTTCAGCATAGTCTTTTCCGCCAAGGTAGTTAAGACCGTCCAGGTTATCTTCTGTAACCGGTACTGTAAGAAGATCATCGCTGTGCTCAAAACTAAGGCCTGTCTCAAAGAGTATGCGTTCGCCTTCCTGAATATACTGGCCCATGGAATGAAGGTCTGCTGTGTAAATGCAGGATGCGGGGAATACTCCTTTTTCTTCTTTTCCGTCTGATTCACCGTAAAGCTGTTTCCACCATTCTGCGAAGAATCTTACGCTTTCGGATGGGCAGGACAGTATTTCAATCTTCTTTCCTGAATTATATATTGCCTGTCTATAAGCTGCATAAAGAAGGGCAGGGTTATTCTCGCTTTCGTCAAGGCAGACTTCCTTTGCCTTTGCAGCACCCTTTAAAATTGCATCGGTGTCGATTCCTGCAGCAGCAATTGGAAGCATTCCTACAGCTGTAAGGACGCTGTATCTTCCGCCTACTTCATCGGGTACTATGAAAGTTTGATAGCCCTCTGCATCTGCAAGGGTCTTAAGTGCGCCTTTCTTTGAATCCGTGGTTGCGATAATTCTCTTGGCAGCTTCTTTTTTGCCGCAGGTATTCTCAAGGTACTTTTTGAAGATTCTAAAGGCAACTGCAGGCTCTAAAGTGGTGCCTGATTTGGATATTACGTTTACATATGTTTTCTTGCCTTCGACAAGTTTAAGAACCTGCAGGGTATCAGCTGCGCTGATTCCGTTTCCTATGAAATATATTTTAGGTCCTTTTCTGCTTGTTTCATTAAATCTCTGGGACAGCAGGAACTCTATAGCTGCTCTTGCTCCAAGATATGAACCGCCTATTCCTATGATTACAAGGGCTTCGGCATTTTCATATATTTCTTTTCCGCAATCCTTTACCTTTGCATATTCTGCTGAATTGATATACTCCGGAAGATCAAGCCAGCCAAGCTTATCATTTCCTTCGCACTTGCCTTCTTTTAAAGATCTTAATGAAAGCAGTGCACTTTCAAAATCCGGACGAAATTCTTTTGCTCCGTCTGTTATAACTCTCAACATTTAAAATCACACTTTCTAATTATCGTGATATACTATAATGATAGATTATTATACCATAAACGAGGGAAAGAATGAAAATAATAGCAGCAACAAAGAATAAAGGTAAACTTGCAGAGCTCGATGCAATGCTTAAAGATTATGATATAGAACTCATATCTTGGGATGAGGCAGGTTTGGGAGATTTTGAAATCGATGAAAACGGAACCACATGCGAAGAAAATTCATATATAAAAGCTAAGACTGTTTGCGACATGACTGGAAAGCCGGCCCTTGCCGATGATACGGGGCTTTTTGTTGATGCTGCAGACGGCGAACCCGGAATAAATGCGGCAAGGTATGCAGGAGAGCATGGCAATGATGCCGCAAACAGAAAAAAACTTCTTGAAAGACTTAAAGGAGTCCCTTTCGAAAAGAGAACAGCAAAGTTTGTTACCGTCATTACCATTGTTTATCCTGACGGGGAAAAGCTTGTTGCAAGAGGCGAATGTCCGGGTCATATAACAGAGGAAGAAATCGGAGAAAGAGGCTTTGGCTATGACAGCATCTTTATTCCGGAAGGTCATGATAAGACCTTTGCTCAGCTCCCACTTGAATACAAGAACTCCCTAAGCCACAGGCATATTGCTCTTGTTAAGCTTACAGAGCTTTTGAAAAATCTCGATTAAGCGGAAGTAGGTTTTGATGAAAAAACTAGTTAGCATATTACTTACAATTTGTATCATATTTGCGTCCTTTGGCATTTCCTTTGCGGCAGAGTTTGACAAAGAGCTTTGGACAGACACTTATCTTGTCATGGATATGACTACAGGGGACATTCTGACTCAGAGCAACATGAATGAAAGAATGTATCCTGCGAGCCTTACAAAGCTTATGACAGCCATAGTAACCTATGAGTACTACATGAAGCAGGGTTCAGGTCTTCAGACTCTTGTATATGCGGATGAAGAGGCAGCTGAGCAGGAACCGACCAAATTCGGACTTAAAGTAGGCGAGGAGATGGACGTTGATGAAGCGCTCAACATCATGCTTTTGATGTCTGCAAATGATGTGGCCGTAATGCTTGCAAAGGCTGTCGGCGGAACTACTGAGTTCTTTGCAAGGCTCATGAATAAAAAGGCTGAAGAACTGGGAATGACCAATACCCATTTCGTTACGCCCAACGGGCTTCATGATGATGATCATTATTCGACCGCTGCCGATCTTTCAAAACTTACTATGTATTTCTTAAGCAACGAATATCTTGCAGGGATCGTGGCAAAAAGCAGTTATGAATATGCGGCAACCAACAGGCATTCAAGCGGAGAAATATATTCTACAAACCTTCTTTACAGCGATGAGTACAGCATTTATGTAGGAAGCGGTGTAAGAAGGACACTCTATACGAGAGGAAGGGTATTCGGTGTAAAAACAGGTACTACACCGGAAGCCGGAGGATGCCTTATAGTTGCTGTAGAAGATGGGCTTACCAAAGTCCTTGTAATAATCCTTAATTCAAGATACGGAGACAGCTATCAGCTGGAAAGATATGCGGATGCCCATCAGCTTCTTGACTGGTCCTTTGATAATTATGAGACGAAAGCAGTTTTTGAGAAAGGACATTCTTACGATATCATCAAAGTTAAGCGAGGAGAGTTTAACAAGGTTGAGACCGTTCTTTCTGAAGATGTTATAACCACGGTGCCAAAGGATGCTCAAGGCGGATATATCACGACAGAATATGTCCTTGACGAAAGCATCAAAGCTCCCTTTGAAGAAGGCACTAAAGTAGGAACATTGTCTGTGTTTCGCGATGGCGAACTTTTTGGAACCTATGATATTGTTACGGCAAAAGCTGTAGCAAAGGGCGGAATTCTCTCCATATTCGGTATAGAAGATGCTGTTGCCCACAAGATATTTAAGGTCCTCGGAATAATACTTCTTGTCCTTCTTGTTCTGTTCCTCTTACTTATGGTAATCAGGATACGCAACAAGAGAAAAGCAAAGCAAAGAAAAGCCGAAAGGGCGAGAAAAAAGGCTGAAGTTGAAGCAAGAAGAAGGGAAGCTTGGGGCGACCAATACGATGAAAAGATGGCAGCGCTTAAAGAGGAAAAGAAAAAGCCTGTCATAGAGTATGTTTACGAACACAAAGAAGATAAATAAAGAGAATGTTTGATATTAAGGAAGAACTGAAAAAACTGCCTGACAGTCCGGGAGTATACATCCACAAGGATGAATTCGGACAGGTCATATATGTAGGCAAGGCCATTTCTCAAAAAAAGAGGGTGCGCCAATATTTTCAGTCGCCTGAAAATCAAACTCCGAAAACCAGAGAACTGGTAAAGCACATTGCGGAATTTGAGCACATTAATGCCGGTTCTGAAATGGAGGCACTGGTACTTGAAAACAATCTCATAAAAAAGTATCAACCTAAATACAATATCCTCCTTAGAGACGATAAGACATATCCCTATATAAAGGTGACCATGGAGGAGGAATTCCCAAGGGTGCTTAAATGCCGTAAAGTTGTAAATGACAGCAGTAAATACTTTGGTCCCTATGCAAGCAATGGGGCTACAAATGTAATAATCGATCTTTTAAATTCGGTATATAGCCTCAAAAGATGCAGCGATCAAAAATTCGGCAAAGATTTTAAGCCCTGCCTTAATTACCATATCAAACAATGCAGCGGCCTTTGCACAGGGAATATTTCAAGAGACGAGTATCTAAAGACCATAGATAAGGTTATGGAATTCCTTTCAGGTCAAAGCAAGAATCTTAGAAAAGAACTTGAAAACCAGATGGAGCTTGCATCGGAAGATATGCGCTTTGAAGATGCGGCAAAGATAAGAGATCAGATCTTAGCCATCGATACCATATCTGAAAAGCAAAGGGTCGTTTTAAGCAAACCTGAAAATCTTGATATACTCATGCCTGTTAACGGCCTTTCCGGTAGCCATGTCCTCATGTTTATAGTAAGAGACGGGAAACTTTCGGGAAGAGAAAGCTTCTTTATGGGCGAAGAAGGGGAAGAGGGCAAAGCTCAGATTTTGTCTGAGTTTATAAAGCAGTACTACTCCTCCAATGTTATGATACCTAAGGAAATATTGGTATCTGAGGAAGTTATAGATAACTCTTTGCTGGAGGAATGGCTTTCGAACTTAAGAGGAAACAGGGTGCGTATCTTTGTTCCTGAAAGGGGTGAAAAGAGGGCCCTTATGGATGTAGTCAGGAAAGATGCGTTCATGATGCTTTCTGATATAGATGCCATTACTCAGAGAGAGATGGAAAAGGCCGAAGCTGTAACAAGGAGTATGATCGATGTCTTTGGTGAAGACCTGGGAAAGAAGATACACCGAGTTGAAAGCTATGATATCTCCAATACAAATGGCATGGACAGCGTAGGTGCCATGGTGGTATTTGAAGACGGTAAACCTGTTAGAAGGGATTACAGAAGATTTAAGATAAAGACCATTGAGGGACAGGATGATACAGGCTCTTTGATGGAAGTTCTTTTCAGAAGGTTTTCAAGAGCAAAGGCGGGAGACCCCGGGTTTGCCAAACTGCCTGATGCCATATTTATGGACGGAGGCCTTGGTCAAGTCCACGCTGCGCAGGATGTGCTTGCTGCATTAAAACTGGATGTGCCGGTAGCCGGAATGGTTAAGGATGATAAACATAGAACGAGAGCTCTTCTTTGGCAGGATGAAGAGACTCCCTTAAAAAGCCATTCGGAGCTTTTCGCATACTGCGGAGCCATTCAGGAAGAGGTTCACAGATTTGCAATTGAATACCACAGAAGCTTAAGATCAAAGTCTTTATCTAAATCTGTACTCGATAATATTGAAGGCATAGGCGAAAAGAGAAAGACAGCACTCCTTGCCAAGTTCGGAAGCGTAGAGAATATACGAAATGCAACAGTATATGAACTCAGCGATACCGAAGGCATGAATCAAAAGGCTGCAGAAAGCGTTGCAGAGTATTTTGCAAAAGAGAAAAAATAAGCTTGCAGATGACCATACTCGGTCATCTGTTTTTATATAAATTATGTGAATAACAAAAAATGTAATACTTGCAGTATAATAAATACGGAAGATATAGGTCTGAAAGAGTAAGTGTAATCAGATGAATGACATTATCAATTGGCTTGTAGATAAGTTTGGCCAGGATATAGCGGAATATATCATGCTTGGATGCTTATTGCTCTTCGGCATATTGATGTTGATGATAAGGCATGTGACCATCAAACTTTCGAATAAGTACATCCATCCGAAGGAACTCACATATGTTACTGATGTGACGTATACCAAGATCCATGCCGGTGACAGAAAAACCGTATATAAATTCACAAGGCGCCCCATTGATGTCAAGGTGACCAAGACAGAATATGAAGGAAATGAAGCTATGGCTTCAGCCTCAGTGAAATGTGCTAAAGACTATATGGACAAGATCCAAAATACAGTCGAAAAAGCAGGTATAAAGGACTGGCCGTCTTTGGAACTTACCAGCGCGCCTACAGACAGGACTCTTTTTGTAGCTTATGGCATGGTCACATATTTCATGCTCAATGTTCAGAATCAACCTGCATCTGCAGATGTTATGTTTGAAACAATCGATTGTATGGTCAAGGAGTTGGGACTATAGATATATGGAACTTACCCAGCTCAGACAATTCATTTGCATAGTGGAAGAGGGGACGATGCTCAAGGCATCGGAAGTTTT
>CAZALQ010000011.1:19511-20913 GCA_964485605.1 uncultured Oscillospiraceae bacterium | reverse complement strand
TCGCAGGCAAGTGCCTCGCGAAACGATATCCCCCGACCGGTCTCAGCAGTATATGCCGTCCCTTGGGGTTGGCTATGAACTTGCCTTCGGGGAAAAGCTGGGGGTTCCCAGTCATATATTCTATAACCCGGAGAGGATCACTCTCTCGGCAATGCTTGCGGGAGATCCCTATTTCAAAGTTCACCCGTATACGGAAGAACAGGAAATCTATATGATATTGGATACATTTTTATAGAAAAACGGATTAAACGGTAGTTTAACTACCGTTTTTTCTTGACTAAAAACGGTAAATATGGTATATTAATTACCGAAAAGTGTCTTAATATTATAAAAAGGGGAGAATTTATGACTATCGAAGAGATAAAAAGACAAAAAAGGTTATGCGGATTAACCAATGCGAAGCTTTCAGAGTTGAGTGGTATACCTTTGGGGACCCTCAATAAAATACTAAGCGGAGACACCAAAAAACCTAGGAAAGAGACTATAGAAGCTCTTAGCAATGTTTTTAAGGGAATAAGCATAAGCTATGAACTTAAGGAAGAAGAATCATCCTATGTCTGTGAAGATACAGTGTCTGCTTACGGTGAAACGGGGGCTGCGGAATCTCATCAGAAGAAACCCGGAGAGTTTACCATAGAAGATTATTATGCCCTTCCGGATGATCAGCGAGTAGAACTGATAGATGGCGTGTTTTATGACATGGCTTCTCCAACGGTAGAGCATCAGCTCCTGGCAGGATCGATTCATGCGCAGTTTCTTGCGTTCATAAGGGCTAATAAGGGCAGTTGTATCCCAATTGTTTCACCTGTGGATGTAAAACTGGATGCGGATAATAAGACTATGGTGCAGCCTGATGTTGTAGTGCTGTGTGATAAAAGCAAGATTACAAAAAGATGTATTGTAGGCGGCCCTGATTTCGTTTTGGAGGTTGTATCACCATCTTCTGTTTCAAAGGATTACATCAAAAAAGCTGCTAAATATGAAGCTGCAGGAGTTAGAGAGTACTGGATAGTGGATCCTCTAAATAAAAGGGTGATCACATATGATCTTGCCGGAGAATCTATGCCGGGGATATATCCGCTTGCAGGAAAGGTCGGAGTATTGATTTTTGATAATAAGCTGCAAATAGATTTTGATGAATACAAGGATATGATGGTCCAAGTTGATGACAATGAGCAGGAGTGAATGAAAAGAAGGAACGCTTCATAGCGTTCCTTCTTTGTTAAAAGGCTTAAACCATTATTCAGCTTTTGCATCTTTTGCTGCAGCGAGTTTTGCAGCCTCTTCCTCTTCAAGAACTCTGTATGCTACTTTGCCTACGAGAGTCTTTGGAAGTTCATCTCTAAATTCGATTTCCTTCGGAAGCGAATACTTAGCAATATTCTTCTTCGCATATTCCATA
>CAZALQ010000011.1:0-19496 GCA_964485605.1 uncultured Oscillospiraceae bacterium | reverse complement strand
TTGTTTCTTCTGTCTTAGGTACGCCCGGTTTGAGAACGCAGAATACCTTGACTGCCTGCATCTTGTAATCATCAGGAATTCCGATTACGCAGCTCATGGAAATGAGGTCTGATGCATCGAATACGTTTTCAAGCTGTGCTGGATAGATGTTGTATCCGGAGGATATGATCATTCTCTTGCTTCTTCCCTTGAAGTAGATGAATCCCTGCTCATCCATATATCCCAGGTCTCCGGTGTAGACCCAAGTGAGACCGTCGTCATGCTTTCATAAGGTGTTTGCAGTTTCTTCGGGATGTCCCACATATTCCATCATAACTGTAGGACCTGCAAGGAGAATTTCTCCTTCTTCGCCGTAAGGAAGTTCCTTATCTGTACCGGGCTCAACGATCTTGATATATGTATCAGGGAACGGAAGCCCAATGCTTCCCTCCTTATACATATGCCTTGGTGTGAGGCAGCAAGCTGTTACTGTTTCTGTTGTTCCGTATCCTTCTCTTACCTGTACCGGGCATCCGCAGCCGGAGAGGAATTTATCAAGTTTCTTCTTAAGCTCGATTGAAAGTGAATCTCCGCCGGAGAATACACCCTTGAGAGAGGAAAGATCCTTTGTCTCCATTCCCGGAAGTCTAAGAAGTGCTTCGTAAAGTGTAGGTACGCCTGCTATGAAGTTTACCTTTTTCTTTACCATGAGTTTTGCGTAGGATGCAGGTGTAAATCTAGGTACGAGTATGCAGCGTCCTCCGTTAAAGAGCATTGTATGGATGCATACGCCAAGTCCGAAGCCGTGGAAGATAGGCATTGCTGCCAGCATCTTGTCTCCGGGACGGAACATTGGGTTAGCTGCTATGACCTGCTGAGCAAGAGCATTGAAGTTCCTGTTGGAAAGAAGTATTCCCTTTGTGGTTCCTGTGGTTCCGCCTGAATAAAGGATTACTGCAGGATCTTCAGCCTTTCTTTCAACTTTATAGTTCCAGAAGCATGCCTTTCCAAGCTGCATGAACTTATCCCACATGATTACAGGAGCGTCATCAGGAATCTTTTGAATCTTTCTTCCTTCGGTGAGCATGTATCCAGCCTTCATAGGTCTTGTAAGCTCATCCTTGATTCTTGCAATGATGATGTTGACGACCTTTGTGTTTTGACGTATTGCTTCGAACTTTCCGTAGAACTGGTCAAGTGTTACTACTGTAACGCTGTTTGACTCGTTGATATAGAACTCAAGTTCCTTTTCTGATGAGAGCGGATGAACCATGTTGGCGATTCCGCCTACAAGGTTGATTGCATAGAACATATATATTGCCTGAGGGCAGTTCGGAAGAGCGATGGTAACCTTATCTCCTTCGCGGATTCCTATGGTCTTAAGGGACTTAGCGCATTTTTCGATGCCTTTGACCATTTCCTTGTAGGTTGTGGATTTTCCCATAAAATCGAAGGCAATAAAATTAGGATGCTCCTGAGCCTGTTTTTCAAGAGCCTCAAACATGGATCCCTGGAAGTAATCAAGGGTAAACGGCATGTCACCGATATAGTCCTTCCAAGGAGTTTTTACTGTGGTCATAAGTATTTCCTTTCTTCAAAACAATATCCGCGGAAAGGAAAAATTCCCGCGGAAAAAATTTCACAATTCTTTAATTAAATGTCGATTGTAAAAACCGCATATGTATATTATTATATGAGCGGAATGGAGACAATGGTCAAAACATTCCATATGTGTGTAATATTGTACATATATGGAACTAAGTCTCCGAGAGGAAGGAAGAAATGAAGTATCAAAAGCAGGACAAAAGAATTAACAAGTCCAAAAATGCTATTACCAATGCCCTACTTAAGCTTATGAAGGAGAAATCCTTAAGCGAGATTACTGTTTCAGAGTTGACAAAGACAGCCGACATAAACAGAAAGACCTTCTATAACCACTACGACAGTATAGACGCTGTTCTGAAGGAACTTGAACAGAACTGTACCACATGGGTATTATCCTTTGCGAAGGATCAGTCCTTTGAGGCTCTCATTGAAGAGCCGGCAGCAATTTACACCGAAATCGCCAAGGGACTATTAAGGCATAAAGACCTTCTTCAGCTCCTCTTTGACGCAGGGGTGTACAGCGATTTATCAAACAATATTTCAGCGACCATCAAGGCCACGATCATGAAAAAATCAGAGGGGAAATTTACTCCTGAATTCTATCCAAAGGCAAGGCTTATCCTTGATTTCATCACCGCCGGTGCTGTAGGCACCTACGACAGACTTTTTGAAGAAAACCCTGCCTCCATAGAAGAAATTACGGATACCTTTGAAAGTATCTTTGACAGAAGCAATGTAAAAGAATTTCTTAAGGAAGGTCTTTCAGATTGAGCGTAGTAAATGAAGTCTCCGAAGAAAAAACCATTTCTTTAAGCCTTTGCGACCGAAGCGGCGCTTTAAGCGTTACCGGGACTCTCGATCTTTTTATGGATATGGCAACACTTCATGAGGAGGTCCTTGGCTACGGTCCTATTGTCATGGAAAAAAGAGGACTTTACTGGATCATAGGAAAGAACCGCGTTGAGATTTTAAGAAGACCGATGATGACCGAGAAGGTTCTTTTGCGTACATGGCCCCTTGCTCCAACAAGGCTCTTCGGGAACAGGGAGTATCTTATTGAAGACAAAGAAGGGAATGTTCTTGTAAAGGGCGAGACCGAATGGCTTGTTGCCAATGAAGGCTGTACAAAGCTCATGCCCATAAAAGATTATTATCCGGAGGGGTTTGAATGCAAGGAGGAAAAGCTCTTTGAAGAAAAGATGAAAAAAGTCCAAAAGGACTTTTCTGACGGATACTGCGTAGGAACTTACCTTGTAAGGCCCACCGACATAGATTTCGTCGGGCACATGAATAATGCAGCCTATGCAAGGGCCGTAATGAGCTTCATACCCAATAATGAGCTTGAGAAAAGGAAGCTTAAAGGAGCAGAGTTTTTCTACGGGCTTCAGTGTAAAGAGGGTGATGAGCTCACAGTAATGAGAAGGGACAAAGATCATGAAATTGAGTTTGGAACCTTCATGCCGGACGGCAGAAATGTCATGACTGCAAGGATACTCTTTGAGTAAGAAAACTAAACATATGAACATTTAAAGACGGAGGCATTTTAGCCCCCGTCTTTGTTGTTAAATCAAGGAAATATGGCGTTTCTTTGCTTGACCCTTTCTACTATAGAATATATAATTGAAAAGGTTAAGTTCAGTGCCGCGCAAGCGGGCGAAAGGGAACCGAGTGAAAGTCTCGGGCGATCCGGTCACTGTGAACAGACAGCAATTCGCAAAAACCATTGCGCCAAAGGCGCGAGAAGGTGCGAAAAGCGCTAAAGAGTCTGTAAGCCAGGAAACCTGCTGGGCTTTAGGTAAACAGCTTCCTGTGAAAGCACATTTGCCAAATACTGGTACTGATTTTCCTCTGGGGAAATCAGCTTTTGTACGCGCAATTTGCCTTTCCGGGAAGGAAAGGCATTTTTTGATGCTGTTTTTATTATTTATTATAGGAGGGACTTAAATGAAGTCTAAAGAATTTAATTCCATGAGGAGAATATTACTTCTTGTACTTGTTCTCGTCATGGCAATTGCAGCAGTACCCGGATTTGCTGATGCATTTGACAACAGTACCACACTTCCGGACGGTGATTATACACAAAATGTTACGGAAGTCCTCGGTGGATCATCTAAAGTCAGTATTTCATGCAACTCCTTAATTGTTAAGGATGGTAAAGCTACAGCGGAATTAGTCTTTACAAGCAAGAGCATGACAAAAATGGTTGTTGGAACGGATGAAACAGTTTATACCCCTGTCATCGATGAAGAGAAAAAGACAGCTACTGTTACACTTCCTGTAAAGGTGAACGGGGAATTCCTCATCACTGCAACCACTGTTGCCATGAGCACACCTAAGGATGTTGAGTACAATGTAACAATAAAGGTAGATGTTCCTGCAGAAGATAAACTTACAGGAAATAAATATAACTTCACCTCCGGTGCAAACGGTTCATGGACCCTTGGCGGAGAAGGAACTCTTGATTTCGTTGTAGACGGACCGTTTGATGCCTTTAAGGGACTTACAGTAAACGGCAAAGAACTTGCGAAAGAGAACTATACTGCAATTTCCGGAAGCACAAATATCTCACTTAAGGATTCTTATCTTAACACCCTTGAAGTAGGAAGTTATGAACTTGCAGCAAGCTATGAAAGCGGCAGTGCAAGCACAAAGTTCACAGTAGCAGAGAAGACAGCTGAACCTGAAAAGGTTGAGAACAAACTCAACAGCGGCGAAGAAGTAAAACTTGCTCCCGGAAAATATGAAGCAGTCGATTCTGAAGCTATTACAGAAGGCAACAAAATGTTCAGATCCATTCAGGCTACACTTACTGTCAATGAGGACGGAAGCGCAGTTCTTGATATGTATTTGAGCGGAACAGGATATGACGCAATTTACAACGGAGAGAAACTCCTTAATATGCCAAACGGCGCCATCTCCAAGGATAACGAAGATAATCCTTGGACCGGAAAGGATCTTCCTGTTTCAGAAGCAGCAGCTGCAGAAGAAGGAACAGTTAACGGAGAAACAAAGCTTCATTATCAGTTAAAGTTCGACAAACTTTACAGCTGGATACTTGTAGGCGGTCACTCCGGAAATTACGATCAGTGGTCTCACAAGACTCTTAACTTTGCAGCAGATAACTTCAAACTTGCAGAGGAGAAATCTTCCCCAAAGACAGCAGACTTCGGAAGCCAGATGACAATTTGGGTCGTCATTTGCATATTCTCAATTTCTGCACTCATTTGTGAACTTAGAAGGAATAATTATGAATAAAGCTTTGAAAAAAGCTATAAGCATCGGGGTCTCTTTGGCCCTGATGCTTTGCTTTGTTTTAACAAGTACGGTCAGCGCTTTTGCCGATTACGTAGATGGTACATACGGCGTATGGACAAGCTGCACAGGCGGAAGCGGAAGAGGCGGAGTCGCCTCTGCAACAGTCAGCGTCAGCGGAGGAGCTATTTACGGCGTCACCCTTATCATGACCAGCGCCAACTATGACTATGCTTACGATCCCGTAACCGGTGCAAAGATATATGCCGATGCGGGAAGCGGGAAATCACAGTTCTGGATCAATTATCCGGGAACATATTTTAATTTTACAGCTGATACAACAGCAATGTCAGAGCCTCACGAAATTACATATACCGTGAGCATTGACGTTTCCGGCATCCCGACCGTATATGTTCCTTCCCCTGAAGAAATAGCAAGGGCAGAGCTGGAAAAGAAGCTTGCTGCTGCCGATGCTCTCATAGAGGCAATCGGGAACGCTGATGAAGTAAGCTTTGATTCAGAAGAGGCTATTAAGGCTGCAAGAACAGCAGTAGACGAATTGACAGAGGATGAGCAAAAAGAGCTTACAAAGCTCGACGTCCTCAAGGCAGCGGAAACAAAATATGATGAGCTCATGACCAAGGTAACTGCGGTCGATACGCTCATAGAAAATATCGGGGAAGTAAGCCTTGAATCGGAAGAGTCTATCAAAGCTGCAAGAGATGCAGTCGAGGCCCTTTCTTCAAAGGAGAAATTAAGACTTACCAAATTATCGGTATTAAACGATGCAGAGGAAACTCTTGAGAAGCTTCAGGAGGCTGCAGCGTTAGAAGCAGCGGCAAAGGCAGCTGCAAGAAAAAGAGCAATAATAATCGGTGCATCAGTTGCTGCAGTAGCGGTGATTGCGGTGGTTATCGTGGTTCTTAAAAAGAAAAAGGGATAAAGATGAAAAGAAAGATTATTTCGCTTTTGCTTTGCGCAGTAATGGTATTCGCATTTACTGCATGCGGTAATAAGGAAGAGGCAAGCGGAGATGTTCCGGAGTTTGAAGGTCTTAGCTACAAGGAGACCGTAACTCCGAAATTTGCGACAGAGTTCGTTATTTACCGTTATGAGGGCGGATACTCCTATGTCGACATCAATAACGGAGATAAGATCATGGTGGTCCCGGAAGGCGGCAAGAAGCCAATGGGACTTGCATCCGATGTTGTAGTTGTCAACCAGCCTGTCCAAAACGTATATATTGCAGCCACCAACAGCATGGCCCTCTTTGATGCCATGGACGCTCTTGATCACGTCAAGTTCAGTGAGCTGGAAGCTTCCGGATGGTCTGTTGAAAACGCTGTTAAGGCCATGAACGAGGGCAAAATCGTTTATGCAGGCAAATACAGTGCTCCTGATTATGAGATGCTCCTTGACGGAAGCTGCGACCTTGCCATTGAGAATACCATGATCTATCACAGCCCTGAGGTTAAGGAAAAGCTGGAGGAGCTGGGTATTCCGGTTATTGTAGAAAGATCGAGCTATGAGAATCATCCCATAGCAAGAACGGAGTGGGTCAAGGTCTTTGGAGAACTCGTCGGAAGAGCCGATGAGGCAGCTGCTGCCTTTGAGGTTGAAGCTGCAAAGGTCGAAGCCTTCGGCACTCAGGAAAATACGGGAAAGACTGTCGCTTTCTTCTATATCAACAGCCGCGGAAATGTAGTCACATATAAGGGCGACGGATATATTCCGAAAATGATAGAAATAGCAGGAGGCAAATATATCCTTGAAGACCTTGTGGACGACACTAACGTTTCTACAGTTAACATGAGCATGGAGGAGTTTTTTAACCGCGCTTCAAATGTGGACATCATCATCTACAACAGCAGCATTGTATCAGAGCTCGATACCCTCGATCAATTCCTTGATCTTGGCAATGTAATGGATTCCTTCAAAGCTGTAAAAGACGGCAACGTATGGTGCACAAGCAAGAGTATGTTCCAGGCAACGGATAAGATGGGAAGTATCATGGAAGACATGCATGCCATCATTACAGGTACTGCAGGGGACGGCGAAAATCTAAACTATATACACAGACTCAAATAAACATGAAACAGAGCCAAAACACATTAAAAGAATTTAAAACAGGACCGGCGGCATATGCAAGATATACAGGCGTATTCGTCGGTCTTGCCGTTGCTATGTTCCTGCTTATCGTATGGAACATAAACTCAGGATCTGTAAAAATTCCTGTATCAGACATAGCCAGAATACTCTTTTTAAGAGAAGGCGAAGAAACCGCCTACAAGATCATCTGGAACCTTCGTATGCCGAGGATCTTAGTATCGGCAGTGCTGGGTGGCGCCCTTGCCTTGGCAGGATTTTTGCTTCAGACCTATTTCGGAAATCCTATTGCAGGACCCTTTGTTCTGGGTATTTCCGCAGGGTCTAAACTCTTTGTCGCAATCACGATGATTATAGTTCTTAACTTTGTAAAGAGCGTTTCATCTCTTATGATGGTTGCGGCAGCCTTCATAGGGGCCATAATATCCATGGCCTTTGTTTTGCTTGCAGCAAGATCAATAAGGCAGATGTCAATGCTCCTTGTAGCAGGCATAATGATAAGCTATATATGTACGGCCATTACGGAGTTCATCGTAACCTTTGCAAAGGATTCAGATATAGTTAATCTTCACAACTGGTCAAGGGGAAGCTTTTCAGGAATGGACTGGGACGATGTGTGGATCTCATCCGTCATAGTTCTCGTGACCTTCCTTTTTGTATTCCTTCTTGCAAAGCCCATAGGAGCTTATCAGATGGGAGAATCTTATGCACAGAGCATGGGAGTAGATGTAAAGAGATTCAGAGTAGTTCTCATTCTTCTTTCAAGTCTTCTTGCAGGTACTGTCACGGCCTTTGCTGGCCCAATTTCCTTCGTTGGAATAGCAGTACCTCATATCATTAAACTTTTACTTAATACAGCAAAACCTATCGTGGTAATACCGGCATCCTTCATGGGAGGAGCCGTATTCTGCATGTTCTGCGACTATATAGCAAGGGTTGCCTTTGCCCCGACGGAGCTTTCCATAAGCACCGTAACGGCCCTCTTTGGAGCACCGATAGTCATAATCATGCTGCTTAAGAAGGAGAGATAGTCATGACGGATATATTCTTTAGAACATCGGATCTGTCCGTTGGCTATGACGGAAAAGCTCTCATCCACGACATTAATATAGAGATCGAAAAGGGCGAAATACTGACCCTCATAGGCCCAAACGGAGCGGGCAAATCCACAATACTTAAGAGCATCACAAAGCATCTTGAAATGATAAAGGGAGACGCATATATTGCCGATGCATCTGTCGATGCAATGAGCTACAGGGATATGTCTAAAAAGGTATCCGTAGTTCTTACAGAAAGGATCAAGGGAGAGCTTCTTACCTGCTACGATGTAGTAGCTACGGGACGCTATCCATATACGGGATCTTTAGGTATACTCGGAGAAGAAGATAGGCAGAAAGTCTATGATTCCATGGCAAGAGTCCATGCGGAAGACCTGGCTGGAAGAGACTTTCATTCCATTTCCGACGGACAAAGACAAAGAATACTCCTTGCAAGGGCCATATGCCAGGAGCCTGAAATCATAGTTCTGGACGAGCCCACTTCATTCCTTGACATAAAGCACAAATTAGAGCTTCTTGCGATCTTAAGATCCATGTCAAAGGAGAACGGCATCACGGTAATAATGTCCCTTCACGAGATAGATCTTGCTCAGAAGATCTCCGATAAGATCATGTGTGTTCACGGAGATGTTATTTCAAACTTCGGAACTCCGGAAGAAATATTTAAGACTGATATCATCACAAAGCTTTATGATATAGAGAAGGGTTCATACAACATCGCTTTTGGAAGCGTAGAACTTCCAAAGCCCGAAGGAACCCCTGATATATTCGTAATTTCCTCCTGCGGAAACGGTATCAATATCTTTAGAAGGCTTCAAAAGGAAGAAAAGCCTTTCTACGCAGGAATAATATATGAAAATGATGTGGACTTTCACGTGGCAAAGGCTTTGGCAGCGGATATAATATCAGTGCCGCCCTTTGTCGAAATGACCGAAAGTGATTACCAAAGAGCTGCAGCCTTAATGGATAAGTGCAGCAAAGTGGTCAGCGCAGGTTTCCCAAAGGAAGCAGTCTTCCTTAAAAAGCTCGAGGATAAGGCAAGAGCTGAAGGAAAGCTGGAAGAAATATAAGGATCAATATTTGAAAGGATATATACAAGACATCCATGTACAAGATTTTTCTTGCTGCTATGTTTTGCGGTTTTTTGATTGACTGCGTTTTAGGAGATCCGGCGGGTCTTCCTCATCCCGTGATTCTCATCGGAAAAGCCATAAGCAGCTTTGAAAAAATATATAGGAAGAAGTTTCCGGATACGCCCATAGGAAAAAGGCTTGCAGGAAGAGCTATGAATTTGACAGTGCTCCTTCTTACAGGACTTTTATCGGCCGCTATAGTATTTATCAGCAATGCTGTAAGTCCATGGCTTTGCTTTGCTGTCTGCACCGTTATGAGCTGGCAGATACTTGCTGCAAAATGTCTTTGTGACGAGGCAAAAAAAGTTTATGCCTGCCTAAAAGGTGAAGGCCTTGATGCTGCAAGAAAGCAGGTGGGAATGCTGGTCGGAAGGGATACGGAAAACCTTACGGAAGAACAGGTCGTAAAGGCCGCTGTTGAGACAGTGGCTGAGAATACATCGGACGGTGTCATTGCGCCCATGTTTTGGATGGCCGTAGGAGGCCCTATAGGCGGCTTTATTTACAAGGCCGTTAATACCATGGATTCCATGGTAGGATACAAGAATGATAAGTACATAGACTTTGGACGCTTTTCCGCAAAGCTTGACGATGCTGCAAACTATATTCCGGCAAGGATCAGTGCTCTTGGAATGATTGCAGCAGCTCATTTGGGAAAAGAATTTGACGGAAAAGAAGCCCTTAGGATTTGGAAAAGAGACAGAAGAAATCACTCCAGTCCCAATTCCGCTCAGACGGAAAGCACCTGCGCCGGAGCCCTTCATATACGCCTTGGCGGAGATGCATACTACTTCGGAGAGCTTTACAAAAAGCCGACCATGGGAGATCCCATAAGGGAGCCGGAAGCTGAAGATATAAACAGAAGCTGCAGGCTTATGTATATCACCAGCATTATTTTGCTTTCAGCCTTTGAACTCATAGGCTGGACCTTGGTAGCCATATTATGATTATAGGGAACAATTACGGTCACGGCGGTGACATTTACAAAAATAAAATCGAATACGATTTTTCCGCAAACGTTAACCCTTACGGAACTCCGGAAAAGGTCAAGGAAGCAATCATAAAATCTGCTGAAGGTGTAGCCGTATATCCCGATCCTTACTGCGGAAAACTCAGACAAAAGCTTTCCGAGTGCAAGGGCGTAGATGAAGAATATATCATCTGCGGAAACGGCGCTGCCGACCTTATTTTTCAATTTGTAACAGCCCTAAATCCAAAGAAGACTCTTCTTCCCGTTCCTTCATTTTCGGAATACGAAAATGCCCTAAAGGGATGCGGTCATGAAGCAGAGCTTTACTTTCTCCAAAGGGATAATGATTTTGCTCTAACAGAAGTTTTTCTTGAAGCCATCACAGATGATACGGATCTTGTAATGCTTTGCAATCCTAACAATCCTACAGGGCAGAGCATAGAGCCAAAGCTCCTTGAAAAGCTTCTTGAAAGATGCAGGGAAAAGGATGTATGGCTTTTCATGGATGAGTGCTTTTTAGATCTTACTTTAGGGAAAAACAGTGTCTCTATGGCACCCATGCTAAGAAAGGGCGATAAGGTCTTTATCCTCTATGCTTTTACAAAGCTTTACGGCATGGCGGGCGTACGCCTTGGATACGGCATTTGTAAAAATGAAGATATGCTCAAAGCAATGTCTTCCCTTTCCCAGCCCTGGAATGTATCTACTCCTGCTCAAGAGGCAGGATGCGCAGCTCTTGATTGCGAATCTTGGGTCAAAGAGACTAAGGAAAAAATATTTAAGGAAAAGGATTATCTTGCAAATGCTTTAAGAGAGATGGGCATTTCCATCATAGAGGGAGATGCAAACTATATCATGCTTTGCGGCATCCCGGGCCTTTATGAAAAGATGCTTAAAAAAGGTTTCCTCATAAGAAGCTGCGCCAATTATCACGGCCTTGAGGAAGGAGATTTCCGCATCGCTGTAAGAAGGCATGAGGAAAACGAAGCATTTCTTAAAGCGCTAAAAGAGGTTTTGGCTTAAATGCAGCTATAAAGAGCGTGTATAGCAATATAACAAAAAGATATAGTACTACAAAAAGAACTGATATGACTGAAAAGACGGGCATAGAAGAATATTATGCCATTAAAAACGGAAAAAAATTAAGATTCGGATATACCACGGGAACCTGCGCGGCAGCGGCAACTAAAGCTGCAGCATTGGGCCTTGTTACGGGGAAGATGCCGGAAAGAGTTGAGATCTTGACTCCAAAGGGCATACTTTTAAACCTTGAAGTTTTGGAAGCAAAGCTTGGAAAAGGCCAAGCAAGCTGCGCTATAAAAAAGTTCAGCGGAGACGATCCCGATGCAACCGACGGAATAATGGTTTATTCCGAAGTATCATGGAGAAAAGAGCCCGGGATATTTGTTGACGGAGGAGCAGGCGTCGGCAGGGTAACAAAACCGGGGCTTAAGCAGGCCATAGGCGAGCCTGCCATAAATCCGGTTCCCATGGAAATGATAAAGAGGTCTGCAGAAGAAGCTCTTTCAGACGGAGCGGCAGCTGAAGGACTTAAGGTGGTCATATCCATTCCGGAAGGAGTGGAAATAGCAAAGAAGACCTTTAATCCAAGGCTCGGAATAGAAGGAGGTATCTCAGTCCTCGGCACAAGCGGCATAGTAGAGCCCATGAGTGAAAAGGCTCTCCTTGATACCATAGAGCTTGAAATAAAGCAAAAGCATGCAAACGGCATAAATAGGCTCATCATGGTGCCCGGAAACTACGGTGCCGATTTTATACGTGAGCAATGCGGAGTTAAGGATGAGCAGATAGTAAAGTGCTCAAACTACTTAGGTCAGGGCCTTGACATGGCATCTTCAGAGGGGATTCCCGAGCTTCTCTTTGCGGGAAATATAGGTAAGCTCATAAAGCTTACGGGAGGAATAATGAATTCCCATTCAAGGGAAGCCGACGGAAGAGCTGAGCTTATGACAGCATGCGCCATAAGGGCCGGCTGCGATATTAAGACCGCAAGGGCAATCCTTGATTGCCTGACAACGGATGAGATGCTTGCAATCATAAAGGATGCAGGGCTTCTTGAAAAAACTATGGAGATAGTCGCAGAAAAGATAGACTTTTACGTAAACAACAGAACAAGAAGCGAAATGAAGATATCTGTTGTCGTCTTTTCATCGGTTTACGGAATTCTTTGCACTACAGGCAAGGCCTTAGAGTGGATGGAAGATTTTAAAAGGGAAAATCTTCGCTAAAAGCGAAAAGAAATATAGAAAGGTATGAAAGAAAGTGAATAAGGGTAAGTTATTTGGAGTTGGCGTAGGCCCCGGAGATCCGGAGCTTCTTACGTTAAAGACAGCAAGGCTTCTTAAGGAATGCGACGTAGTCGCTTTTCCCGGAAAAGAAAAGGATAAATGCTTTGCATTTACCATTGCTAAGGGTGCAGTTCCCGAAATCGAAGAAAAGGAACTTCTTCCTATCAATATGCCTATGACAAAGGATCAGAGCGTAAGGGCTCTTGCATATGAAGAAGGGGCAAAGAAGCTTTGCGAAAAGCTCGAGGAAGGAAAGACCGTTGTTTTTATCACCCTTGGAGACACTACAGTATATTCAACATATTGTTATCTTCACAAGAAGGTTGCGGAAAGGGGCTATGACACAGAGATGGTCCCTGGGATCACATCCTTTTGTGCAGCAGCAGCAGTTCTTCAGGAATCCCTTTGTGAAGACGCTGAAGAGCTCCATGTAATACCCGGTACATATAAGCCGACGGCAGGCCTTGATTATGAGGGCGTAAAGGTCTTTATGAAGAACAATATAAAGGAAACCGTTGAAGCCGCAAAGAAAAAGGGACAGACGGTGATGATGGTAGAAAACTGCGGAACAGAAAACCAGCATGTTTACAAAAATGCTGACGAGATCCCTTATGACTCAGGATATTTCTCACTGATGATAATAAAGGATAAGAAATAGTACAAACCAGCAAGATTTTTAGCAATAGGAGGAATAATATGATTCATTTTGTCGGAGCAGGCAGCGGAGCTGCAGATCTGATTACCTTAAGAGGGAAGAACTATCTTGAAGAAGCTGACGTAATTATTTACGCAGGTTCTTTGGTAAATCCCGATCTCTTAGGTTACAAAAAGGAAGGCTGCAAGGTTTATGACAGCGCAAGAATGACCCTTGAGGAAGTCATTGATGCAATGATGGAGGCAGAAAAGAAAGGTCTTATGACAGTAAGACTTCACACAGGAGATCCGAGTATCTACGGCGCCATAAGGGAGCAGATGGATATACTGGATGAAAAGGGTGTTGAATACGACTATACACCGGGCGTCAGCAGTTTTTGCGGAGCAGCTTCAGCCCTTAATCTGGAATATACACTTCCTGATGTGTCCCAGAGTATCATCATCACAAGGCAGGCCGGAAGAACGCCTATGCCCGAAAAAGAAAGCATCAAATCCTTTGCTGCGCATCATGCAACCATGGTGCTGTTCCTTTCATCAGGACTCTTGGAGGAAACTTCAAAGGACCTTATCGAAGGAGGATACAGTGAAGATACCCCTGCTGCCATAGTATACAAGGCAACATGGCCCGACGAGAGAAAATATATCTGCACAGTAGGCACTCTTGCTCAGTGTGCAAAGGAAAACAACGTATCAAGAACAGCTCTTATCATTGTAGGAGATATTGTTACTCATACAAATTACAGAAGATCTGATCTTTACAATCCAAACTTTACAACAGGTTACAGAGAAGCAAAGAAATGAATATAAGGCTGGCCGCATACAGCCATATTGGCTTGGAGACGGCAAAGACAATTGCAGATATTTTAAATAAAGCCGGGCATTCATGTGAATGCTATGCATCTTCAAAATATGCAGATGAAGGAGCTCTTCCCATAGCGGGGGGCGCAGCTGCATGGGCAAAGGAAGGTTTTGAGAAAGCCGATGCCCTCATTTTTTGCTGTGCATCCGGCATTGCAGTAAGGGCCATTGCCCCATGGGTCAGAAGCAAGACAACTGATCCTGCAATCATAGTCACTGACGAGATGGGACATTTCATAATCCCCCTTCTTTCAGGACATATTGGGGGAGCAAATGAGCTTGCCATGTATATAGCAGAAAAGCTGGGCGCTGTTCCTGTGGTAACCACGGCAACAGATATTCACGGACTTTTTGCGGTTGATGTTTTTGCAACCAAAAATCATTTGAAGATCAAGAGCATGAAGCTTGCAAAGGACGTATCTGCAGAGCTCCTTTCCGGGAAGGAAATAGGCTTTGAGTCGGATATTCCCTTTGATGGAACGCTTCCCAAAGGCCTTGCAGAAGGGCCCAGAGATTTGGGCATTTGCATCTCTAAGGATCTAAGTAAAGGAAGAAGCAAAGAGACTCTTTACCTGGTGCCTCAAATATATGCTGCAGGCCTTGGATGCAAGAAGGGAAAGCCCTTTGAAGAGCTTGAACCATTCTTTCTTAAGATGCTAAAGGATGCCGGTATTTCAGTTGATGAAGTAAGATGCATTGCCAGCATTGACCTTAAAAAGGATGAAGAGGGGCTTCTTGCCCTTTCAAAAAAATATAAGATCCCATTCATTTGCTACTCCCAAGAGGAGCTGAATGCTTTGGAAGGTGATTTTTCAAAATCTGCATTTGTAAACAGTGTTGCGGGAGTTGACTGTGTTTGCGAAAGGGCTGCAGTCGCTGCCGGAGGAAAAGAATTAATTGTTAGGAAAACTAAAGGTGAAGGAATGACCTTTGCCCTTGGAAAGATTAAGGAGGAACTTAGATTTGAGTAAACTTTATGTAGTGGGCATAGGTCCCGGAAGCTATGAAAATATGACACAAAGAGCACAGGAAGCTCTCAAGAAAGCAGACGTTCTCATCGGATATACAGTGTATATCGACCTTGTAAAGGAGCATTTTCCGGATAAAGAAATGCTTACAACAGGCATGAGAAAAGAAGTCGAAAGATGCGAACTTGCCCTTGAAAAGGCAGCAGAAGGTAAAGATGTTGCCATGATCTGCTCAGGCGATGCAGGTGTTTACGGCATGAGCGGCCTCATCGAAGAATTGGCAGTAAAATATGAAGGCGTTGAAGTTGAGACCATCCCGGGAGTTTCTGCAGTTCTCTCAGGCGCTGCGATCCTTGGTGCTCCGCTGATGCATGACTTTGCAGTCATTTCCTTAAGCGATCTCATGACTCCTTGGGAAAAGATCGAAAAGAGGCTTCTTTGCGCGGCAGAGGCTGACTTTGTCATCTGCCTTTACAATCCATCAAGCCATAAAAGACATGACTATCTTCAGAAGGCTTGCGACCTTGTTCTTAAGCATCAGTCTCCGGAGACTGTCTGCGGCATAGCAAAGAACATCGGAAGAGAAGGCGAGTCCATTGAGGTCTTAACTCTTAAGGAATTAAGAGATACAGAAGTAGATATGTTCTCAACAGTATTTATAGGAAATTCTCAGACAAAGAAATTGAACGGCAAAATGGTAACGCCGAGAGGATATTCACATGACTAAAGTACTGCTCTTTGCAGGAACAACAGAAGGAAAGAATTTAGCATCTGCTTGCAGAAATCAAGATTTAGATCTTTATGTAAGCGTTGCTACGGAATACGGCAAGACCCGCATAGATAATGCGGATAATATCCATGTACTCTGCGGGCGAAAAGATGCAAAGGGCATAGGAAAGCTTCTTGATGATCTTAAGCCGTCCCTGGTTGTAGACGCAACTCATCCCTATGCTGCGGTCGTAACTCAAAATGTAAAGTCAGCATGCAGCGAAAAGGGAATTGAGTATTTAAGGCTCTTAAGAGACGGCCAGGATGCGAAGGATGAATCATTCATATTTGTTTCGGATACGGATGAGGCTGTAGCCTTCCTTAACACCGTAAGCGGAAAGGTTCTTCTTACCACAGGCAGTAAGGAGCTTGATAAGTATACGGCAGTCAAAGATTTTAAGGACCGCATCTATGCACGTATTCTTCCCATGCCGGACGGCATCCAGAGGGCGGCAGACCTTGGATATGAATACAGCCATATCATAGGAATGCAGGGACCCTTCAGCTATGAAATAAACAAGGCAAGCCTTGAGATGCTGGGCGTAGATTACATGGTGACCAAGGATACGGGAGCTGAAGGCGGCTTTACTGATAAGGTGGAAGCTGCAGCAGATTGCAATGTAAAATCCGTAATTATAAAAAGGCCCTTGAAAGAAGAAGGTCTTTCCTACGGAGAATGCCTAGGGCTTTTTGAAGAGCGCTTCGGCATAAAGCCGTCAAAGGAAGTCACCATAGTAGGCATCGGCATGGGAGACGGAGGTACTCTGACTCTTGAAGCTGATAAGGCTTGCAGGGATGCTGACCTTATCATAGGAGCAAAGAGAATAGCCGAAAGCCTTTCAGCCTACGGCAAGCCCCTAAGCTTTGCCATACTCCCAAAGGATATCGAAAAAATCATCAGGGAATCTTCAGGACAAAAGTATGTAGTGGCTATGTCCGGAGATACGGGGTTTTACAGCGGCACAAAAAAGCTTCTGCCCCTTATTGAGGATCTAAATCCAAAAGTGCTTCCCGGCATTTCATCGGTTCTTTACTTCTGCAGCAAGACAGGTCAGTCCTGGGATGATGCGCTTCTTGTAAGCGTACACGGAAGGTACTGCAACATACTTGCCAAGGTGAAGAAGAATAAGAAGGTCTTTGCTCTGACAGGAGGCGATGTAAGCCTTCCTGACATAATACACAGCCTCTGCGAAAACGGGCTTGAAGATGTAGATATCATAGTTGGGGAAAACCTTTCCTACGAAAATGAGAGGATCACAAGAGGCAAGGCAAAAGAGCTTGACGGAAAAGAATTTGATACCTTGGCTGTGATGCTCATTATTAACGATGGGGCCGAAAATGCAGTTCTTACCCAAGGTTTTGAAGATGAGGATTTTCTAAGAGCTAAGGTTCCCATGACAAAGCAGGAAGTAAGAGCTGTTACTCTTGCAAAACTGCGCCTTTCAAAATCTTCTGTTTGCTGGGATGTAGGTGCAGGCACGGGATCTGTATCACTTGAGATGGCAAATGTCTGCGAAGACGGCTTTGTATATGCCATCGAAAAGAACGAGGAGGCCTGCAGTCTCATTGAAGACAATATGAAGCATCTTGGCATCAGCAATGTATGTCTCGTAAGAGGACTTGCTCCTGAAGCTTTGGAAGATCTTCCCGCTCCTACCCACGTCTTCATCGGCGGAAGCTCGGGAAGCATGAAACCCATAATGGAAAAGGCTCTTGAGAAGAACCCTTGTGTTCGCTTTGTTGTCAATACTGTTACTGTAGAAAGCCTTTCAGATATTATGGAAGCAGTTAAAGAGCTTCCTGTAGGAGAGGCCGATGTAGTTCAGCTGTCTGCAGCAAGGGGAAGAAAGCTGGGAAGATATCACCTCATGACGGCTCAAAATCCTGTCTTTATCGTTTCCTGCCGGGGAGGCGCTAAAGAGGAAGATTTTTAATAATAGATATGGAAAATAAAGAAACAAACAAAACAGAAGGAAGGATACTTTTCTGCGCACCTTCAAGCGGCAGCGGAAAGACCATGGTCACCTGCGGTATTTTGCAGGCACTTCATGACAGAGGTCTTAAGGTATCATCCTTTAAATGCGGACCGGACTATATAGATCCCATGTTTCATGAAAAGGTCATAGGTGTAAGGTCTGCAAACCTTGATCTCTTCTTTGCAAACGAAGAGCAGCTTAAGCGCTGTTTTGTGCGCAATTCAAAGGGCTCTGATATTTCAGTCATAGAAGGGGTCATGGGATATTATGACGGCATGTCTGCAGCTTCAGATGATGCATCAAGTTATCATGTCGCAAAGACCTTAGGCTGCCCTGCGGTCTTGGTAGTCGATGCAAGGGGACAAAGCCTTTCTGCCATTGCAAGTCTTAAGGGTTTTGCACAGTTTAAAGATGACAGCCATATAAAGGGCGTCATCTTTAACAGGATGTCTCAAAAGATATTTGAAGCCTTAAAGCCTGAAGTTGAAAAGCTTGGCATTATACCTCTTGGATATGTTCCTGTTGCAAAGGATATGGTCATAGAGTCAAGGCATCTTGGCCTTGTCACGCCAAACGAGATAAAGGACATGTCCGAAAGACTTAAAAAGCTGGCGGCACTTTTAGAAGAGACCGTAGATATGGAAGCCCTTCTTTCCCTTGCAAAGAGCGCTCCAAAAATAGAGTGCGAAGAGGAAGAATTCAAGGGGATAAAAAGAGATAAGCCTGTGAGGATAGCCCTTGCAGATGATGAAGCATTTTGCTTCATGTATAAAGATAACCTTGCGATTTTAAGGGAGATGGGAGCAGAGCTTGTAAGCTTTTCGCCCATCAGAGATAAAGAGCTTCCAAAGGGCATAAAAGGCCTTATTCTCTACGGCGGATATCCGGAGCTTTATGCAAAGGAGCTTTCTGAAAATCTATCCATGAAGGAAAGCATAACAAAGGCAATCAAGGGCGGAATGCCCTGCCTTGCCGAATGCGGAGGCTTTATGTACCTTCACAAAGAGATGGAAGATATGAACGGGACCTTCTATTCCATGTGCGGGGTCATAGAGGGAAAGACATGGAAGACAAACAGGCTCGGAAGATTCGGATATATCACCTTGGAGCCAATGGAAGACAGCGCCTTCCTTAAGAAGGGTGAGACCCTTAAAGCCCATGAATTCCATTACTTTGATTCCGACTCCTGCGGAGAAGCCCTAAGGGCAGTAAAGCCAAACGGATCAAAGGAATGGCTTTGCGAACATGCTGAAGGAAACCTTTTTGCAGGTTACCCTCATCTGTTTTATGAATCTAATCCAAAGCTAATCGAACGCTTTTTAAATGCGTGCGAAGAGAGGTAAATATATGGCAAAAAGCATAATGATACAGGGCACCATGTCCAATGCGGGAAAGAGCATACTTGCGGCAGGCCTTTGCAGGGTCTTTAAGCAGGACGGCTACAAAGTAGCACCCTTCAAGGCTCAGAACATGGCACTTAATTCATTTATAACATCGGAAGGACTTGAAATGGGAAGAGCTCAGGTCGTTCAGGCAGAAGCTGCAGGTCTTGAACCTTCAGTTCTCATGAATCCTATCCTTCTTAAGCCGACCAACGATGTGGGCTCACAGATCATTGTTAACGGCGAGGTAAGGGGCCAGATGAACGCAAGGGACTATTTTGCTATGAAAAAGGAGCTTCTTCCCGATGTAATGAAGGCCTACAACACCTTATCAGACCAAAATGACATCATAGTCATAGAAGGAGCCGGAAGTCCTGCTGAGATCAATTTAAAAGACGACGATCCCTTTGTTAACATGGGTATGGCAAGGGAGGCAAAGGCGCCTGTATTTATTGTGGGAGATATAGACAGAGGCGGA